>JAQSWS010000076.1 GCA_029266495.1 Rariglobus sp.
GTCCGTCAAAATCAGCCTGGCCGCTGGAAAATGACGGCATACGGCGGTCACAGGCATGAGAATGGAGGATGCGTTCCCCTCACCCATAGCAAAATATGCGTAGCAGGCACTTTTACCACTATCAACCGGGGTGAATCCCCGATGCGCGGGCGATGGAAACTGACTATAAAGACCGGTTCCGGTGTATTTTTCTTTACAGAAATTCATGCAGATTCGCTGGAAGGCGAAGTTTCAATGATTTCCTCGCGCACGAGGACTGCGGTTTCCTTGGGTTTCACCCGCCGGCCGTTTTGTTCACATCGGGCCCGGGTTAATTCCGCGCCGTAGAAAAGAATCGCGCATGAATAATACACCCAGATGAGCAACCCCACGAGCGAGCCGGCCGCTCCGTAAACGGAAGCGACGTCGGAATATTTTAAGTAAAGCGCGATCAACAACCGTCCGACGCTGAAGAGCACGGCGGTGACCAGCGCCCCGCGCCAGATGTCTTTCCAGCGAACCTGCACGTCCGGCATGATCTTGAACATCATCGCAAACAAAACGGTGATCACCCCGAGAGTGACCAGCAGTTCAACGCCTTGCAGCACCCCCTCGGGAATGGAAATGATCCCTTCCAGATAGTGGGCGAACGACGCCAGCGCGGTGGTGAGGATCAACGAAACCAGCAGGAGAAAACCCACCGTCAGCACCATCGCGAATGAGATCATCCGTTGCATCACCAGCACGAGCCAGCCGGAGCGGCTGGGCTTCGTCTTGACGCCCCAGATGTCGTTCAACGCGTTCTGCAACTGCACAAAAACCGTCGTCGCACCGATGATCAGCATGCCGATGCTCACGATGGTCGAGGTCCATCCCTGGCTCTGCGGTTTCGCCTGCTCCACTGTCTGCTGGATCATCTCCGCCCCACCCTTTCCGATCAACCCGGACAGTTGCTCGGTGACCTGCCGGTTGGCGACTTCCGCGCCAAAAAAGAAACCCGCGATGCTGAGCACGATGATCGTGATCGGGGCGAGGGAAAAGAGGGTGTAGAAGCTGACCGACGCCGAATGGGCAAACGCACCGTCTTCGTTCCAATTTTTGGCGGCATTAATCCAGGTCGCGGCCCACGAGGGTAGACGTCGTTTGCTCATGGCATGAAACTTTTGATCCTCCGCCAGACAACGTTCGCGAGGACCGGTGCGATCCCGTGTCGAGAAAGTCTTCGCCCGGGAGCGCCAGTCCGACCCCCGGAGGTGCGCTTGGGGCGCCGGCCCGATATTTCCCCCCGCCAACCCCGACTAGCATGGCCGCATGCCAGCACCCCACGCCAGCGCCACTGCTTCGCCCCAGCCTGCACCGGCGGCTTCAACGGCAGGCGCTGAACATTACGAGGTCATCGTCGTCGGCGCCGGTCTGGCGGGCTTGAGCTGCGCCTTCGATCTGGCGGTGGCCCGGCACCGCGTGCTTCTCCTCGAAGCTAAACCTTTTGTTGGCGGACGCACCTCCTCGTGGACGGACTCGGATGGCATGCGCGTGGAATCCGGGCTGCACCGCGTGCTCGGCTTTTACCAGGCATTCCCCGATCTGCTTCAACGCGCCGGCCTGAACGTCGATGACATCATCGTGTGGGAGGATGAAATAGAATTCCGACAACCGCCACCGGCGCCATCGGCGGTGTTCTCCGCTTCGCTGGCGCACCGGGCGCTTCGCACCCTCGGCGGCATTTTCACCGGAAATGATTATCTTCCCCCGATGGCCAAGGCCTCCGCCGCAAAATTGCTCGCGGTCGGACTCGAGGATTACGCCGCGCGACCGCAGGAGCTCGATCACGTGACGATCCTCGACTACGCAAAACAACACGACGTGCATCCCGACGTCATCGAACACCTGTTGAAGCCGCTCACCACGGGCATTTTCTTCATCCCGGCCGCACGTTATTCCGCCTATGCATTCTTTGGCCTGATCGCTCCCTACCTCCCCAACATGTCGAAAATGAGCGTCGGCGCATTTCGTGGCGGCATGTCGGAGGTCATGGCGCAACCCCTCGCGGAGGCGATCGTCCGTGAAGGCGGCGCAGTGCGGACGGGCGCGGCCGTGCGTGAACTGTGGTGGACGAACGGCCGGGTGCGCGGCGTGCTCACCGAGGACGGGCCTGTTGCCGCGCGTCACGTGGTGCTGGCGACACCGCTCGATGCGGCCCAGCGCTTCGTGCGCCGGCACTGGGAGAAAGAAACGTGGTGCAGGCCGATGCTGGCCCTGCGCACGATGCCGGCGGCGACTTTGCAGATCGAACTTGATGCGCCTTGCATGGACGTGGACCACACCACGTTCGGCGTGGGCACATCGCTGGCCTGTTTCAGCGAGCAAAGCCGCACGACTTTCCGTCAGACAAACGGACGGCTCTCAATCATCCTCGCACCGGCGGAGAAATTCCTGGACATGCCACCGGAGCAGGTTTTGGCAACCGCCCTCGACGACGCCGACCGACTCGGACTGAAAGTGCGCGGCCACGTGGTTCGCTACCGCGTGGTGAATCACCCTGCGGATTTTTATGCGCTGGAGCCGGGCCAGGATGCCTTGCGCCCCGAACAAGCCACGCCCGTGCCCGGCCTGTCACTGGCGGGCGATTACACGCGGCAGGTGTTTCTCGCGACAATGGAGGGCGCCGTGGTCTCGGGCCGCCGCGCCGCCGAACACGCGCGGTCCTCGCTCGCCGGGGGAAGCTAGCATTAGGACCGTGTCAGGCTATGGTTGCTCGCGATTGACCCGAGGCGATCTTCGGAAATTCCCCGCGCAACGTTCCCGTCCGCCGTCGGTCCGCCTGCATCATGAAGACACCCGGCCACCTTGATTCGAAGCTGATTATACAAGGCGTTCACCTCGAACTGACGGAGGCGTTGCAAGCGGCCATTCGCGAAAAATTCGCGGTCCTGCTTCGACACAACGAGTTCATCGTCCGAATCAACGTTCGCCTCGCCCAGGATCAAACCCTCGGAAATGAGCACCACTACCGCGCCACCGCCCAGATTGAAATCGGCGGCCCCGACCTGGTGGCCACCGCAGATGGAAAAGAGGCCTACTCGGTGATGGACGAATTGGTGGAAAAACTCACCCGGCTCCTCGAACGCCGGCATGGACTCCGCAAGGATCGGCGCAATCACCCCCGGGAAATCGAGCTGGATGCAAATATTCCGAAAGCGGACTGAGTCGCCGCTATTCAGTCGAAGGCGGAGTAGCCGCACGTGCGGCGAGGCACCACGCGATCACGATTCCAAGCTCCACCACGCAGTCCAAAAGATAACTGTGCGTCGTGCGCGGCTGAAACACGCAATACACATCCACCACCATGAGCGCGCCCGCCTGCAACGCGCCCAGCAGCATGATCTCGCGCGTGATACGATTGGCGCGGGCCGCGAGGAGAAGCACCACGCCGGTGATCGCAAGCAGGAGCCCCACGGTTTGCGCCAGCCAGAAGTCCGCCTTGCGCCCCGTCACTGCTTGAAAACTCTCTCCCGAGATCCATGGCCAGGCGCCGGAGACGAGGTAAAACCAACCTTGCGCCTTTGCGACCCGGGCGAGCGCACCTGAGCGGGATGATGCCCGCATCCCGGGGTGTTGGGTCGGTTGCACGCGTGACGGTCGTCCCGACAACTCGAGAAATCGGCGGATCAAACCGACGCCTGGTCGGCAGTCGCCGCCCGTTGGTTCACCCGGCTCTCGGCGGCACGGGTAAGTTTTTCGTCGGCGGCAAACTCCTCTTTCAATGTCTGCTCAAGAAGACGCTCGGCGTCCTTGTAACCGAGTTCTCGCGCAAACGTTCTTACGCTACCGTAGCCGGCGATTTCGTAGTGCTCGATTTTTTGAGCGGCAACAATGAGCGCGGCATCGAGAACCTCGGGATCGGCGTCCTCCTGGATGACTTCCCGTGCCTCGGCAAGCAGGCCCTGCATGGCCTTGCAGCTCCGACCCGTAAAGGAGACATCCAACGCGGCGAACAACCGGTCAAGGCGGTCGATCTGGTCGCTGGTTTCCTTGAGGTGTTCCTCAAAAAGCTTTCGCAGCGGAGCAGACTTTGCGGCCCTGGCCATCAGCGGAAGGCCGGTGATGATTTGCTGTTCCGCGTCATAAAGATCGCGGAGTTCGTGAATAAACAGGTCGTGGAGTGTTTCGAGTGCCATGGCGCAAGGTCGTTGAGGATTGAATTGATGATCGGGCGCCCGTTCGCGCCCCGGAATTCCTGTCTGATAGTCATGCGTGCCAGATAAAAGTGTCTGGGGCCGGCACCTGAAGACCACTGTCGGGAATGTTCTTAATCAGCTCCGTGAAACCGCCTGCTTCCGCATCCGGTGTTCGGCGGAACCGCACCTTCTGGAGGAGGTCGGCGTAAGGAGTCAGCGCCCGTCGCAGGTCGATAAGGATCGTCCCATGTCACTGTTACCCGTCCCCATGCTCACATGCCGCCTTTGCGGCCAGACTCACCAAGCTGTCGCCCTTGCCGCCGGTGAAACCGCCCGGTGTGTCCGCTGTGAAACGCGTCTCGCAACCGCACCGTATCGGGGAAGGGGAAGCATGCAGGCGGCGTTTGCGGTGACCGGCCTCGTTTTCGCCATACCGGCCGCCCTGCTGCCCTACATCACGGTTGAAAAATTCAACAACCTGCGCACCGGGGATTTCCTCGCCGGCGTGAACAGCCTCGGCAGCCACGACATGCCGCTGCTCGCAACCTGGGTGTTTATTTGCGGAGGCCTCGCCCCGGTCGTCCTGCTTGGTTCGCTCGTGATCGGCCTCCGGCATCCCGCACCGGCGCGCCAATTGGATCGCGTGCTCTCCCCCTGGGCGATGCCGGAGGTCTATGTGCTTGGGGTATTCGTCGCCCTCACCCGCCTCGGGAGCATAGTCGACGCCGGGCTCAACGCCGGTTTCTGGAGTTATGCCGCCATGGCGTGCGCGTTGCTGATCGCCCGGCATGCACACCGTATCCAAGAACCCATGACTGCATGAACCCCATTCGCCAACCCGGTGTCTTGCACCGTCCCGCCGCGTTTGCACTGGCCGCTCTCGCCATGCTCGTGCCCGCCAACCTGCTCCCCGTCGTCGACACCCGCCTGGCGGGGGACGCCCGCACCGACACAATCTGGTCAGGAACCGTGGAACTCTACGAAACAGGCCTCTGGCCGCTCGCCGTGATCGTCTTCGTCGCAAGCCTTGCGATTCCCGTCTTCAAGCTCCTTGGGCTCGGATGCCTTCTGCTGGCCGTGAATCGCAACAGGTCCGATGTCCGACGGCGCCGTCAACTGACGCGATTGTATTCCCTTCTAGATACAATCGGGCGTTGGTCGATGCTCGACGTGTTTCTCGTCGCCTTTCTCGCCGGCGTCGTCCGCTTCGGCGCGCCCGCGTCCGTCGAACCCCGCATGGGCATCGTGGCTTTTGCCGCCGCGGTCGTCCTCACGATTCTTGCAACCCGGGCTTTCGACCCGCGCCTGCTTTGGCCCTCCGTCCGGCCGGATTCGCCCATATCCCCTTCATGACAGCCCCTCCCGCGCCCAAAGTGTCCCGCGGCCCGCGAATTCCGCTCGTGTGGCTCGTTCCGCTGATTGCCTTGGTCGTTGCCGGGTGGATGTTGCTTGCAGAATACCGCACCCACGGCCCCGAAATCCTCATCGATTTTGCGGACGGTTCTGGAATCGAGGCCGGGAAAACCCGGCTGGAATACAAAGGTGTTTCCGTTGGCGTGGTCCGGGATGTTCACCTGAAGCCGGACCTCTCGGGCGTCAGTGTGCGCGTGCGCGTCGATCGCAGCGCGGCATCACTGGCCACCGAGGGCGCACAGTTTTGGGTGGTGCAACCCGAGATCAGCTTTGGCGCCGTGCGCGGGCTCGACACGATTCTCACCGGCGCGCGGATCAACGTGATTCCCGGCCATGGCGCCCCCGCCGGGCACTTCACGGGACTCGAACGCGCACCGCTGCCCCGCGGGCGCGATGGCAGCCGCAGCTTCGTCCTCGAAAGCGACCGCCTCGGCTCGCTCAACACCGGTTCGCCCGTGTTCTACCGCGAAATCAAGGTCGGCGTCGTCGAAAGCAGCCGCCTCGCCAATGACAGTGCATCGGTGCGCATCCGTATCCGTATCGATGCGCCCTACGTGGATCTGGTCCGCACCAACACGCAATTTTGGAACGCCGGGGGCTTCGACTTCAAGATGAGCCTGTTTGGCGCCCAGCTGAAAAACACTTCGCTCGAATCCTTGATCAACGGAGGTGTCGCCTTCGCCACTCCCGACACCGACCCGCTGGCCGAACCTGCTCCGGTCGGCACCCATTTTGAACTCGCGAGTGAACCCGATAAATCCTGGCTCCGCTGGCGCCCGCAGATTCCCATTCACTCCCCCGAAAGCGCGCCGGCGTCCGTCAAAAACAGCAGCCTGCCCGCCTTGTTGCCCATCGAAAAAAAATAATGCGCCACCTCGTAATACCCTGCCGCCCAAGGCCCGTTTAAAAAATTTCCGCTTGCCTGCCTCCCACCCCCCGGCCTTCTTTCCTCGCGAACCCTCCACGTCCATGATGACCCGCGCATACCACCTTATTCCGAATTCCATCGGACGCGCGGGCACTCCAGTCACTCTCTGACCTGGAGCCATCAGCCCGCCGCTTTATTCGAGCGGGCTCCACGCCAACCAGCCTTTCCCGGCCCGCTCTTCACCGAGCGGGTCTTTTTGTTTTTCCGGTCCGCCACCCCTCTCGTTCCAGTTCCCACCCTCTCCGCTCTTCTTCCCACGACCAACGCCCATGTTCGCCCAGTTTCACGTCCTTTGGCAGCTCATGCGCGGGCAGCGTTTTCACTATGCGCTCGCCCTCGGCAGCCTCGTCCTTGCAACCGCCTTCACCTACCTCGTGCCGCTCGTCGGCAGCGCGACGATCGACTACGCCATCGCCGGCCGGTCCCCGCTTGACGCTTCGCCGCTCCTTGCCGCCCTGCTCGCCTTGCTCGGCGGTGCCGAAACCGTGCGCACGCACCTTTGGATCGCCACCCTCGCCATGGTCGCGCTCACCGGCATCGGCGGTGTTTTCACCTACCTCAAGGGCCGGCTCGCTTCGCTCGCGAGCGACGGCATCGCCCGCCGTCTCAAAAACGAACTCTACGATCACCTGAACCATCTCCCCGCCAGCCATCACGACCGGGCGGACACCGGCGACCTCGTCCAGCGCTGCACCAGCGATGTCGAAACCACCCGTCAGTTCCTCGCCGTGCAGGTCATGGAAATCGGCAACGCCTTCATCCTCGCCGCCACCGCCCTGCCCCTTCTGCTCTCACTGCATGTGCCGATGACGCTGATCTCCTTTGCCCTCATCGGGCCGATCATCGCCTACGGATACATCTACTTCGCTCGTGTGAAGCATATCTTCAAATCGGTCGACGAGGCCGAAGGCGCGCTCACGAGCGTCATCCAGGAAAACCTCACTGGCATCCGCGTCGTTCGCGCCTTCGCCCGGCAGGACCACGAGCGCGCAAAATTCGCCCGGCCCAACGCCGCCTTTCGCGACCGGCACCTTCGCCTGCTCCGCCTCATGTCGTGGTATTGGTCGATCAGTGACTTCGTCGCGCTCAGCCAGCTCGGGCTCACCCTGCTCGTCGGCGCCCGCTGGGTGGCCACCGGAGAGCTCACCGTCGGCATGCTCTTCGCCTTCGTCTCCTACCTCGGCATGATGCTCTGGCCGGTGCGCCAGATGGGCCGCATCCTCACCGAACTGGGCAAGACCAGTGTCGCCGTCGCCCGGATCAAGGAAATCCTCGCCGTGGCCCGCGAACCCGAACCGGACGCCCGCCCGGACGGCGATCCCGTCCTGCACGGAGCCCTCTCCGTCCGCGATCTCCGCTTCAATCACGGCGGCAACATCCCCGCCCTCAATGGCATTTCCTTCGACGTCGCGCCCGGCGAGACGCTCGCCATCCTCGGCCCATCCGGCGCCGGCAAGAGCACACTCATGCACCTCCTGCTCCGTCTCTACGATTACACCGAGGGCTCCATTCGCCTCGACGGACACGAACTCTCCCGCCTGCCCCGCAAAGCCGTCCGACGGCAGATCGGCGTCGTCATGCAGGAGCCCTTCCTCTTCTCCAAGAGCCTGCGCGACAACCTCCGCCTCGGCCGTGTCAACGCGCCTGATCACGAGATCGAGGAGGCCGCCCGGGCCGCGTGTATCCACGATAGCATCACAACGTTCGATCAGGGTTATGACACTTTGATCGGCGAGCGCGGCATCACCCTTTCCGGCGGCCAGCGTCAGCGCATGGCCATCGCCCGCGCGGTCCTCAAGCGCCCGCCGCTCCTCATTCTCGACGACGCCCTCAGCGCCGTCGATGGAGAGACCGAATCCATGATCCTGGACGCCCTCCGCAAGCGCCACGGCAGGGCCACGACCCTGGTCATCGCCCACCGCCTGTCCACCCTCGCCCACGCCGATCGCGTCCTCGTGCTCGACCAGGGTCGCATCATCCAGACCGGCACCCACGCCGAGCTCTCCGCTGTCGACGGACTCTACCGCCGCCTCTGGCAGATCCAGACCAGCGTGGAGGCGGATTTTCAACGCGAACTTCCTGCCGGCTAAGCCGGTTAAAACTCTTCACCATGTCCTCCTCCTTCCAGCAAGAAGACGAATTCAAAGCCAGGCTCGACACCGGGCTCTGGCTCAAGCTCTTCCGCCGCGCGCTCCACCTGAAACGCTACCTGTATCCGTTGTTCTTCGCGGCCATTCTCATCGCCAGTTGCGATGCCGCTTTCGCCCACATCACCCGCTGGGCGATCGACGGAGTCGTGCGCGACGGCCTCAAGGCCAATTTCACCGGCTATATCTCCGCCTACCTCGCCGCCACCCTGCTGCTCTGCGGCGGCGTGTGGCTCTTCATCGAGCTGGCCGGCAACATCTCCAACCGGCTTGCCCACGACATCCGTCGCGACGGCTTCGACAAGCTCCAGGAACTCGAATTCGGCTTCTATGACACCCGTCCCGTTGGCTGGCTGATCACCCGCCTCACCAGTGATTGCGACCGTCTCGCCCGCATCATTGCCTGGGGTTTTCTCGATATCGTGTGGGGCACCAGCTACGTGGTCATGATCGCCGCCAGCCTCCTGCTCATGAACTGGAAGCTCGGCTTGATCGTCCTCGCCGTGCTGCCTCCGCTCGCGCTCGTCTCAAAAATGTTTCAACGGAAGATGCTTCTCTCCGCGCGGGAAGTCCGAAAGTTCAACTCCCAGATCACCGCCAGTTACAACGAGTCGATCCAGGGCGTGCGCACCACCAAGACCCTCGTTCGCGAACAGGAAAACCTCGCCGAGTTCGAGCAGCTCTCTTCGCAGATGTTCGCCGCCGCCGTCACCAACGCCCGGCAGAGCGCCCTGTATTACCCGATCGTGATGACGCTCGGCAGCCTCGCCGCCGGCCTCGCCCTCTGGCGTGGCGGCTGGCTTGCGCTCAACGATGCCCTCAGCCTCGGCACCCTCGTCGCATTCATCCAGTTCGCCGGTCAGTTCTTCAACCCGATCAATCAGATGGCGCGCATTCTCACCGAAATGCAGGGCGCCCAGGCCGCCGGTGAACGCGTCATGGGATTGCTCGCGACTGAGCCCAAAATCAAGGACAGTCCGGCCGTCAAACAACGTCTCGCGGAAACCGCCTCCCGCCGCGCCACCCAGCCCGCCCTGAGCGTCATTGAAGGCATGACCATTGACACTCGCACGCTCGCACCGGACGGCGGACCGCACGCGATCGACCGCATCGAGTTTCGCGACGTCACCTTCCGCTACGAAAATGGCCCGGTGGTGCTCGACCGGTTTTCGCTCACCGTCAACGCGGGTGAGACCATCGCGCTCGTCGGCCCGTCCGGCGGCGGCAAGAGCACGATCGTGTCGCTCGTCGGGCGCTTCTACGAGCCCACCGAAGGACAGGTGCTGATCAACGGCGTCGATTACCGCGAACGTTCGCTCGCCTGGTTCCAGGGCCAGCTCGGCATCGTGTTGCAGACGCCCCATCTCTTCAAAGGCACCGTGCGTGAAAACATCCGCTACGGCCGGCTTGATGCGACCGACCTCGAGGTCGAGGCCGCCGCCCGCCTGGTCAACGCACATGGCTTCATCAGCGCACTCGACCAGGGCTACGAAACCGAGGTCGGCGAGAACGGCAATCGCCTCTCGACCGGACAAAAACAGCTCGTCTCCTTCGCCCGCGCCCTTCTCGCCGACCCGCAGCTCTTCGTGATGGACGAGGCCACCTCCTCGATCGACACCGAGACAGAGCAACTCATCCAGCGCGGACTCGAAACGGTGTTTCACGGTCGCATCAGTTTCGTGATCGCCCATCGTCTCAGCACGATCCGGCGAGCCAGCCGCATCCTGGTGATCTCAAAAGGGAAAATCGAGGAGTCCGGCACTCATGAGGAATTACTCGCCCGCCGCGGTCATTATCACGCCCTCTACACCAGCCAGTTCCGGCGCGAACGGGAGGCCGATGTCATCGCCGGTGGTTAAACACAGGCTGCCCTGCCTTACTTCAGAATCCGCAGCACCGATCCCGCCCGCGTAAACGTCGCCTCGTCAAAGCCCAGGGCCCGCTTCAACCGTGCATCGCGCTCCAGCGGGATCGCGATGCGCGCCGCTGCGCGATGCTCGCGCCACGAAAGCATTCCTCCGGCCCACGGCAGCAACCCGCTCGACGGCACCGGCAGATCGCTGCCGTGAAGGATGCGTTCCGCCAGCGGTCCGCTCGTCAACCGGCGAAGCGCCGAGGGACGCAGACGGAAGTTAAGCGCCGCCAGCGCGCTGTTGTCGCCGTAGAGATTGGGAAAACGCAGCGTCATCTCCGCGAAAACCTCCAGGTAATCCGGATCGAGCAACATCATGCCCGTGCCGCAATGCGCCGCGATGCAGGTGACGCCGATCTCCAGCGGACGCGTGAGCACCCGTGGCGAGGCAAGCCTCGCATCCATCACCGGCATCGTGCGCTCGCTCCCCGTGTGCGCGAGCAACGGCAGTCCCGCCCCGGCCATGCGTTCAAGAAAGCGCGTATGCCTCCGGTCGTTCCAGTCGATGCCCTGCACGTTGGGCAGGCACTTCAGCGCCGCCGCGCCGCCCGCCAGGCATTTTTCCAGTTCCTCGAAAGCATCGCGACGCGAGGGGTGAATCGAGACACCCGCCAGAAACTCCGGATGCTCGCGCGCCAGCCGGAGCACATGGTCGTTGGACACATAAAACGATGCCTGGTCCGGCAAGGGCGTGCCGTCGTCACGGTAAGGAAGCTCGTGCGCCAGCAGCAATGCGCGATCAATTGACGGAGACCCGCGCACGAAGTCGAGCAGACGCGCCGCATAGACGCGGTCGAAGTCCGGCCCGCGCAGATCGCGCATCGTGAGCCCCACTGAACGCACGAGAAACGGCGCGCCGACCCGGGTGAGCCCCCGCGGCCGATACCAGCAGCCGGTGCCGCCGGTGCCGGTGCCGACGACGTGAACGTGACAGTCGATGCGCATTGAAATTCGAGAACGGCCCGGGCCGGGTCCGGGCTACTTCACCGCCTCCATCGCGAGATCCTTGCAGCCCTTGAGGTCGAGCTTGCCCGTGCCGAGCACCGGGATCTTTTCCACATGTGAAACGATTTTCGGTATCCACAAGTTGGGCACGCCGGCGGCGGTGAGTTTGTCCTTCACGCTTTCGTCCGTGACCGCGTCGCTGGTCGTGAGCAGCACGAGCTGCTCGCCCTTGCCCGGATCCGGAACGCCCGTCACGACCAGTGCGTAACCCTCCGCCTGGTCCAGCGCGAACGCCTCGATGAGCTTTTGCTCCACCGTGCCGTGCGGGACCATTTCGCCGGCGATTTTTGAAAAACGTGAAAGCCGGCCCTCGATGAAGAGAAACCCGTCCTCGTCGAAATGCCCCAGGTCGCCCGTGATATACCATCCATCATGGAACACCTCGGCGGTTTTCTTCGGGTCGTCGAGATAGCCGCCAAAGATATTGGCGCCCCGAAAAGCAATCACTCCGGTTTCGCCCGAAGGAAGCACCGCCCGGGTCTCGGGATGGAGCACGCGCGCGGTCATCCCGGCCATCATGCGCCCCACCGAACCGAGCCGCTTGCCCGGCTGGTCCATCGCGGTCGCCGTGGCGGGAACCGGATCCGGCTGGTTGACGTTCGTCCCGGGTGAAGCCTCGGTCATGCCGTAGCCCTGCATCATCTCAAGGTGGCACTTCTCCAGGAAACCCTCGTAGAGATCCATCGGCATCTTCTCCGCCCCCGAGACGAGAATCTGCAGCGATTTGAGATCGGCCGACTCGGCTTTTTTGAGGATCGGACGCATGAAAGTCGGCGCACCCACCATCACGCTGACCTTCTCCTCTCGAATGGCGTCGATGATTTTTTTGGTCTCGAGCGGGCTCGGCACCGAGACGGAAAGGCAGCCGCGCAAGAGCGGATACCACATGTTTACGGTGAACCCAAAACTGTGAAACACCGGCAGGCAGCTCAGCATCACGGAATTGGTCGGAAAAATGGAGAGCGTCGAAAACTGCCAGCAATTCGCGAGGATGTTGCGATGGGTGAGCGCCACGCCCTTCGGCTCTCCCGAGCTTCCGCTGGTGAACAGCAGCCCCGCCTCGCTCCGATCGCCATGCTTCGGCAGGCCGAGCAGCCGCGGAAGCAGTTGATTCGGCAGGATCCAGGCGGCCAGCAGCCACGGCAGCAACGCCCGCTTGCCCCCAATTTCCTTGATCGTCGCGGAGAGATCAAGCGTGCGCTCCGGCCAGGGGAACGCCGGAACCTTGGCGCGCACCGCGTCGGCCGAGACGATCGTTTTTACCCCTGACATGCGCAGGCTCGATTCAACGGCCGAGCGACCGGCGGTGAAGTTAAAGTTCACTGGCACCTTGCCCGCGCACAACACCGCGAGATTGGCGATGCTCGCCCCGGCGCCGGGCGGCAGCACGATGCCCACGCGCGGCTCGGGCACGGTTTTTCGCAGATGACGCGAAAGCGCCGCGGCGGCCGCGAAGAACTGCGCAGCCTTCAACTCGCGACGACCGGCCGTGCGATCCACCATCACCAGCCGATACGGGCGGCGCCCGAGACGGCGCACGATCTCCCCGCCGAGATGGCGCTTCAATTGCGGACGCTGCTCAAACGCCTCGCAGCCGAGATCGAGCAAGGCCTGCCGCACGGTGGCAGCATCGGCCTGGTCCGCCGGAATCGGCTCGCCCCACGCCACACACACCGCACTGCGCATGATGCGCGGCCACTTCAGCAGATACTTATTGTCGGAAAACGAAAACATCGATCCCCACAATCCGTCATGAGCCACTGGCACCACCGGCACGCCGGCCTTTCGCGCCATCAATTCGAAGCCGCGTTCCAGTCTCATGAGGTGCCCGGTGCGCGAGATTCCTCCTTCGGGAAAAATCAAAACCAGCTCCCCGTCTTTCAATGCCTGTGAAACGCGCCGGACGGTTTCAAGTGCGTTGGCCGGAGAAACAGGAACCGTGCCCGTCACCTTGTATATTAGTCGAAACACCCAGCTGCGCCGCGGAAACTCCTCGTGTCCGACGAAGCGGATCGGACGCGGGCAGGCCAGTTGCAGGACCAGGACATCAACATATGACAGGTGGTTGGCCACGATGAGCGCCCCGCCTTGCGACGGAACGCGGTCGGCGCCCAGCGCGCGGACTTTGTAAAGCAGCCGGCCCAATACCACCGTCGGCCAGGAGATAATCCACGGAGCGTGAGCCCGCGGGAACAAGGGAAGATCAACCATGGAAAAGTTGGAATTGAAAGATGCGCAAAAATCCAAAGGACGTTGAACTCATGGGAACTTTTTCCCGTCAAGCCACAGGCGATGGATGTAAAGATGATGGGTCGCGCTGACCGAGGCCTCGACCTCAATCGTGGTGAACCGGGGTGTGCCGCGGCCTTCCGGCACGAAGAATTGCTCAATGCCATAGACAAGACGCGGATTGTCCTCCGCACCCCAGGCCGTGGCATGCACCCACAGGCGCGTGTCGCCGGCCGAAGGCTCCTCGGTTAAAATCTCATCGACGACATGGTGCCCGCCCGCGGCCTTGAGCACAACGAAGACCCCGCCTTCCAGCGCGCCCGTGCGTTTCGCTCCGTGACCCGGACGACTGATTTCGTAGTTAAGCGTCATGTAGTCGCCGCGCAGAACGTCGCGCGGATCAACCGGGAGTGTTTTCAGGCGGACGGTTGGCGCCGTTTGACGCACGATTTCATGGTAACCGGCCCAGCCGAGCAGGAAGATCACCTGCAAGGCGACGATCCCCCAAACCCAGCGCGCGTTTTTAATGTTTTTCATGCGGCCTCCTTTTCCGCGCGCATGGTGGCAAGCCAGCCGCGCCGTTTGCGTTCGAGGTAAATGCCCAGTGTCAGCACGATTACTCCGGAGATAACAAAAAACACCCCGCCCTCCATCATCGTGCCAAACAGGTCAAAATAACGCGTGACGATGTTCACCGCGATAAAGCCCAGTCCAAGATTCACCCAACTCTCGCGTCCGGTCGCCAGTCCCGTGCGGATCATAAAAACGTTCAGAACAAACAAAGCGGTCCACGCCCATGCGCTCCACAGCCAGCCGTGATCGCCGGGATTCCAACCCGCCAGCACCGCACAAACCGGCACGAGCGCAGCCATGAACCAGCCGCTCAACGAGAGCAGCTCCCGCCGGCTGGCGCGCCACGCCCCCCACCCGGCCACCGCCACGAGCACCGCCACGATCACCGCGGGAGCCGGCTCAACCGGCCGGTTTTCGCTCCGCCACTCCCAGATGTGCCGGAGAAACCCCAGCAGATACAATCCGGAGCACACCAGCAGCGCGCCCCACTTCTCATGCAGCGAGGCAAAGGCTTCATGCCGCGAGCCGCGCAACGCCAGCCCGGCGAGCCACACCCCAAGGCCCAGCACCGTCATGATCGCCACCAGCCGGATTCCGCTTTCCGAATAATAACCCTCCGGCATGAGTGAAAGCCACGATCCATGCATCGCGAACTCCATCCCGAGCCAGGTGAGAAAGGCCAGCAGGCTGACCGCCTGCGCGCCCTTGGAGCGCACCAGCCAGGGCACCGCCACGATGCCCAGCCACCAGGCGAGCACCCCCGTGGCGGGTCGTGAATTCAGGTGAAAAACCTGACTCACGAGCGCGATGCCCGCCATGAACAGCCCCGCACCCAGCATAAAAAATGCGTCACCGCTTTTCGGATACCGGCCGGGTGAAATCCTCAACCTCCAGCCGGCAAGATAGGCGCCGCCAAGCAATGCGACCAGCCCGCCGATCTTCACCCAGTCGCCGATTGCCTGCCAGTTGGAGCTGATGAGCAGGCAAATGCCCGCCAGCAATAATCCGCCCCCCACGGCGGCCAGGATGGCCACGAAACGTCCGCCCCCGGGGCTCTCGGGATGCCGTGCAAGCAAACGCGCACGTTGTTCCCCGGTCATCAACCCTTCGCTCACCCAATCCGAGGACTCGACACGCAGGCGTTCTTCGAAGGACTTCATGGAGATTTATCGTCGCGGTGTTCGTCGGTGATCAAATGGCGGAAGCGGTGATAGGAGAATCCGACCCACAACAAGACAAGCCCAAGCACGACAAACGCGACGATCCGGTGCAAGGCTGAGTCCAGATCCACAAGGAACACGCGCGATACGCAGAGTGCCAGGCCCGCCAGCCCCAGCATGCGATAGGGCTGCACGCGGGCGAAAAGACCCGTCATAAAGACGGTGATCGAGGCCAGCCCCCAGCCCACCGTCGCATAGGGATCAAGCGCACCTTGCTGGGCGAGCGCGGTGAAGAACGCCAGCCCCAGCGCACCCGTGCCGAAGCCCCACTGCAAGCGGCGGAGCTGTCCGGCCGAAAGTGAACCCCCGGCGATCACCAAGGGCATCAGGATCAACGCACCGGTCGTCAGGAGGACCGAAGCCATGCCGCTGCCCCAGCCGTCGGCGCCCCCCGAGCCCGCCTGTGCCCAGGCAGCCCAAAGCGCACACACCGCAAGCGCCACCGATGATGCGCGCGCCGCGTCCACCCGGCCCAGGCGAAACATCGCAACCGAGACCGCCATCGCCACGACCAGCGTGATCGAAAGATCCGCTCCGCGGAAACAACCCACGCTCACCAGCACCGCCAGGATTGTGGCGATGATCGTCTGCACGTCGGAAGCACGCCGTCTCCACCACGGGCCCGCGCCTGCTTCCAGCCTGGGCCCTGACTGAAAGGAAATCACGACTGCGGGCACCCACGCCAGCAGAGCCACTGCAACCAGCCGCAACGTGTCATCGGAGAACTCAGTCTGGCCGTGCAACGACATCCTGGCCGTCGCCCAAATTGCGGTTGCCCACAACACCCAGGACGATTCCAAACCGGCACGAATACCCGGCCGGTGCGTCAGTCCGAACACCGCGAGCGAAATCACGGCACAGGCCAACACCTGACCGGTTCCCGAAAAATAAAACGGCAGTGCCTCCAGCGTCACCCAAAGCGCCACCGCCATCTGTGCGGCCGTTGCCCAGGCGGACCCAGGCTCCGCTTTCAAGACCGCCCGATGTCGGCGCGAACCGTGAAAGCCCACCGGCAGCGCCCACGCTCCAATCAGCGCGACGATCAGCCAGCCCCCTGACTCCACACCCGCGCCCGCTTCCCTCCAAAAAAACACGCCCAATACGCCGGACAAAGTCGCCAGCCAGGGCAGATGGCGATCCCTCCAGATCGGCGCCACCGCCCCCAGGCCCGCGGCCAGAATAATCATGACACCCAATGCGGCCACCGGTGCATTCAGCGCAAACACCACGTGTGCAAAACCCAGGATCGTGACCGCCCAGATGCCCGCACCCACCGCAGCCATCTCCGTTGCGAGGGTCTTCACAAACCATCGGTTTCCAAAGCATGCCCCAACCATCACCCCCGGCAAAAGAACCACCATCGCATTGATGATCAATCGCCCGTGCTCCGGCGAACTTCCGACCAGCTGCCACAAACTCACATTGGCCACCGTCATCAGCATTCCCGCCGCAGCCAGCGGAGCCAGTGATCGCCGTCTCAATGCAGGCAAACCCAGGACGGCGGCGAACCCGACAAGCAACGCCGGAGCCCAGCCACCCGGCTGAAGATGCAAGACCGAAACAACCGCGCCTGTCGTCGCCACGAGCGCCCCTGCAACCTCCATGGTCAGCGCTCCGTCAAAACCCTTCGTTGAAATCGCCCGCCGTCCTTCGCTTGCCAGCCAGGCGAACCCGGCCACGAAAGCCAGCGCGCCCGCCGCCTGCCAGGAAACCAGCGCCACTGCTGACATCGCATCGCGAAAAAAATAAAACGCCGCCACCATGGCCACGAGAGCCGTGCCCGCCGCAAGCACGCCCGACTTGAGCCGACGCGCGCTGAACAACATGACCCACGCCTGCACCAGCAACGCGAGGGCCGTCGTGCGCCCGTCGACCACTTCGATTACTCCCAGCGTAAACGCCCCCGTCGCCTTCGCCAGCAACACCGCACCGACGGCATCACCTTCGACCTGCGCCCGCCTCATCGCCGAGAACAACCCCAGCAACGCGGCCGCTCCAAAATAGAACTCCGCGAGTCCTCCATGATAGAGCGTCAGCGCGGTCACCACGCCCAGCGCCACCGCTAGCGACGAGTTCGTGCCTTGAAACCACCGTTCACCCGCGCTCACCTGGTCATGCGTCACCCGCACCAGGCGCCAGTCCCGCAGATAGAAGAGCGTGACGATTCCTCCGAGAAACAACCAGGGCTGCCAGGACAACGATGCGTCCGCGCTCAACCAATTTTTTTGAAGGACCATGGCATACACCGCATACGCGCCGGGCAGCGCCAGGACCGATGGGGCCTCCCACCGCAGCCAGCGATAAAACCCAACGGCGGTGATCGCAAGCAGTGCCGCCGTGACCAGGGCAAAGTCATGCAGGCCGCCCGCCCGCGAAAAGATCGCCGTCACATAACCGAGCCCGATTGCCATCGTCGCGATCAACGCCGACCTCCGGCTGACGGAGGCGCCGGCAATCAGCAGGACCGCGGCCAGTTGCCAGCCCACCGCAGCCGCCGGATTCGACAAAACTTTGACGGCCGGCAACGCGTAGCCGGCAAAGGCGCAGAAATACACCAGCGCAAGTCCTCCCGCCAATACCACCGCGCCGAAGCGCTCCATGCGTTTTTCCAGCCAGAGCCCCAGCATCGCAACGCCACCGCAGATCGCGCACAGCTCGATAAATTTCACCCAAGGCGGCGTGTTGAGGGACACATACACGCCGAAAAACACCACGCCGATCACCGCCATGAGCGTGCCCAGCCGGGTTGCCCACCAGGCACCGAGGCGCACCTCTTTATTTTGCCCATCGTCCGGCGGCCAGAGCTGCAACCGTTGCAACCACCCCTTCCAGGCCGGCGTAGCCACATCCGGCTCCGCCTCCGGTTCACGAGTCGCTTGCGCAAACCGTTCGATTCCCGGCCAGGGTTCAGATGCCGTCACGGGCACCGGTTCAGCCTCGGGTATTTTAAACGCCTCCGCCGGCAAGGGGGGCGGGATCGCCCTCGCCGGCGCTGGTTCGGCAGGAAGTCGGAATTCCTGCGTGACTTCGGCTTCCGGCGCCGGAGGCGGCGCTTCACCCGTTTCGATCTGCGCGGCGAGGACCGCCAGTTGTTTCCGGGCATCATCGAGATCGATTTCAATCGAACCGATTTTTCGTCGCAACTGCTCCAGATCGTAGGCGGCGTTCATCGCGGTTCCTCCAGAAAAGTTACTCCGGCAGAGTCCAGGCAGCCGCTCCGTCCTGAAGCTTTTGCAATACGAGCAACGCCGCCCGCGCCTCTTTTTCGGTCAGTCCCTTTGTCACCTGGCCCACCACGTTTTGATACCGGGGCGACAC
>JAQSWS010000077.1:0-18524 GCA_029266495.1 Rariglobus sp.
ATCAAACCATCGAGAGGGACCTGACGACGGCCGGGGTTGAAGTAAAAAATTTCAACAGCGCACTGCTCTTGGATCCGCACGCCATCACCAACAAGCAGGGAAAGCCGTTTCAGGTTTTCACGCCTTACTGGCGCCACTGTCTCATGCAGGAGATGCCGGGCCCTTTCACGATCAAGGCGGGTGGCTTTGCGGCGCCGAAAGTTTGGCCGGCCTCCTGCGCACTCGATGATTTCGGTCTGTTGCCGGCGATTCCATGGGACGCGGGATTTCACAAGGCGTGGACGCCCGGGGAAACCGGTGCGAAGAAACAGCTGGACGCGTTCGTGGCCGAGGCCATGGCCGCCTACGACGAAAATCGAAATTTCCCGGCGATCGCCGGGACCTCGCGTCTGTCACCGCACCTTCATTTCGGGGAGATCGGTCCGCGGCAGGTGTGGGCCGCCGTGAAGGATTTGTCGGAGGACAGCGGGGTGTTTCCGTCGAGCCGGGGGGCGCAGGTTTATCTGACGGAGATCGGCTGGCGTGAATTTGCCCATCATCTGTTGGTTCATTTTCCGGGCACGCCGACGCATCCCTTGCGGGAGGAATTCAACCGCTTCCCTTGGGCGAAGGACGTGGGCGGAGAAAAGCTGCGGGCCTGGCAGCAGGGCAGGACCGGTTATCCTATCATTGACGCCGGCATGCGGGAGCTGTGGCGCACCGGTTGGATGCACAATCGTGTGCGCATGGTCACCGCGTCCTTTCTGGTGAAACACCTCCGACTGCGATGGCAGGAGGGAGCAGCCTGGTTTTGGGACACCCTCGTCGACGCCGACCTCGCGAACAACACGCTCGGCTGGCAGTGGAGCGCGGGCTGCGGGGCCGATGCCGCTCCTTATTTCCGTATTTTCGCTCCGGTCACACAAGGTGAGAAGTTTGATGCTGACGGTGCCTACGTGCGCCGCTGGGTGCCGGAGATCGCAAAATTGCCCGACAAATTTCTGCACGCGCCCTGGACCGCTCCGGCCGGAGTGCTTGCGCAGGCGGGTGTGACCTTGGGAGGAAATTATCCGGGCCCGATTGTCGACCACACCACGGCGCGTGCGCAGGCGCTCGAGGCCTTCAAGAAGTCACGACAAGCCAAGGGCGCATAGAATCAAATGAGGTTTAATTCGTTCACGACACAATTGCAGGTCCAACGGCCGGTCGCCGAGGTGTTTGCCTGGCACGAACGCCCCGGTGCCTTCGAGCGTCTGGCCCCGCCCTGGCGGAAGTTGGAAATCGTGGCGCGCACCGGAGGGATTCGCGATGGGGCGACCCTTCGTTTGCACACCCAAATCGGGCTCGTGTGGGTGCGCTGGGATGTCGAGCACCGTGATTACATCAAGGATGTGCAGTTCCACGACGTGCAAGTCCGCGGTCCATTTAAGGACTGGGAACATTGGCATCGGTTCGAGTCGCAAAAAGACGGACGCGCTTGCGCGATCATCGACGAAATCTCGTATCAAATACCCTTTGGCTGGCTCGGCCAGTTAGTGGGAGCCCGGTTCGTGCGAGCCGAGCTGACCCGGCTCTTTGGCTATCGGTATTCGGTAACAAGAGCGGATTTCGAGAGCGCGGCGCGGTATATTTCGGTGCGACCGATGACGTTTCTTATATCGGGAGCCTCAGGTCTGGTCGGACGTGCGTTGACGGCTTTTCTGCAAACGCAGGGGCACACCGTCGTCCGGCTCGTGCGGCGGACGGTGAAGGCGGCGGACGAGGTGTTTTGGGATCCGGCGTCGGGAAAACTGGACGCGCATGCGCTCCGTGGCGTTGACGTGGTGGTGAACCTTTCCGGTGAAGGGATTGCTGATGCGCGTTGGTCTCCGGAGCGCAAACAGGCGATCCTGCGCAGCCGGGTCGACAGCACGCGAACCCTGGTGGCGGCGATCGCGGCGGTGAACAGCGAGCGCTTGCGCCCGTTTGTATTTATCTCGGCATCGGCGACCGGCATTTACGGAGACCGGGGTGACGAAGTGCTCGATGAGAATGCGACGCGCGGCGGTGGATTTTTGGCGGACGTCTGTGAAGCCTGGGAGCGCGAGGCGGTCGCGGTGGAGGAGCTTGGCGTGCGCGTGGTGCGGCTCCGCACCGGCGTGGTGCTTACGCCGGCGGGTGGGGCGCTGGCCCGGCTGCTGCCCGTTTTCAAGGCGGGCGTCGGTGGCCGCCTGGGATCGGGTGGCATGTGGATGAGCTGGATCTCGATCGATGACCTGGTGGGCGCGATTTATCATGCGGTGCTCGACCGGCGCTGCGACGGCGCGGTCAACGCGGTCGCCCCGGAGGCGGTGACCAACGCCGGCTTTACACAAACGCTGACACGGGTGTTGCGCCGGCCGGCGGTGCTGCGGGTGCCGGCCGTGGCCCTGCGGGCGGTATTTGGACAGATGGCGCGTGAGACCGTGCTGGCGAGCGCGCGGGTAACCCCGGGGAAACTGCAGGAGGCGGGTTATGTTTTCAGGCATAAAAAACTGGAGGATGCGTTGCGGCATGTCCTCGGACGCGCGACGCCGCCGGCGCGTGATGCATTATCTTGCCGGGACAACCCCGGACGGGCTTGAGTGACGTCATGTCTGCGAACGCCTATCCCGATATCGTCGCCACCATTGGCCACACGCCGCTGATCAAGCTCAACCGCATCGCCGCCGCCGCGCCCGCGACGATTTATTTGAAGGCGGAGTTTTTTAATCCGCTTGCGAGCGTGAAGGACCGGATCGGCCGCGCGATGATCGAGGCGGCGGAGCGCGAAGGGAAGCTGAAGCCGGGTGCGGTTGTAATCGAGCCCACCTCGGGCAACACCGGCATCGCGCTCGCGTTTGTGTGTTCGCAACGTGGATACAAGCTGATCCTCACCATGCCGGAGACGATGTCGCTCGAACGCCGCGTGCTGTTGCGGATGCTCGGCGCCGAGATCGTGCTCACGCCCGGAGCCGAGGGCATGCCCGGGGCGATCCGGAAAGCCACCGAGTTGCTCGCGCAGCACGGCGATCGGGGATTCATCCCGCAACAATTCGAAAACCCCGCCAATCCCGAGGTTCATCGCCGCACGACCGCGGAGGAAATCTGGGAGGCGACCGCGGGAAACATCGACGCATTCGTGGCCGGCGTGGGCACCGGCGGCACCATCACGGGCGTATCGGAGGTCATCAAGGCACGCCGCTCCCTGCGCAGCATTGCCGTGGAGCCGACCGGCAGCCCGGTGTTGTCGGGGGGGAAGCCGGGCCGCCACCGGATCCAGGGCATCGGCGCGGGGTTTATTCCCAAGAACTGTAACACGGCGATTATCGACGAAGTGATCACCGTCAGCGACGAGGATGCGTTGGAAACGGCCCGTCAGTTGGCGTTGCAGGACGGGATCTTAGGAGGAATATCCACCGGGGCGAACGTCTGGGCGGCGTTGCAGGTGGCGAAGCGTCCCGAGTTCGCCGGCAAGGTGATTGTCACCGTGGGTTGCAGCTTCGGCGAGCGCTACATCTCGACGGCTCTGGCCGAGAAAGCACGGCAAGAGGTCTCCGTGTAGGGCCCCATGACGGCATAGGGAATATCCCGGGTCGGGCCGGGGTAAAACCTTCGCATACCCTATGCGACCCCAGGGAAGGACGTGAGGAAAGGTTCACACCCAACTGAGTAGGGGTGCGGATGGTGGGAAAAGCGGTATTTCTCTAGAGTGGGGCCATGAAACCGGCCCGCGCTCTCGCCCGACTCCTCCTCGCTCTCACGGGGCTGGCGCTTGCTGGCGAGATGCTCGCGGCCGGTGGAAATCCGGTGTCCGGCGTGTCCGTGGTGACGGCGCTGAAGGATGCAAATGAACTGGCCGCCAGCCGCACCGACCTTCGGGTGCTGCGCGTTGAAGGCGCCTCGATGCTCCCTTATTTCGGGCCCGGAGCGGTGATCGTCGTGAAGACGCTTGCCCCTGAAAAACTCCGCGCAGGCATGGTGGTTGTTTATACCAATCGTTTTAACGAGACCATTGCCCACCGTCTGATTGGCTCCACGGCGGCAGGCTGGACCGCGAGCGGCTACAATAATTCAGCGGCCGACAGCACGCCTGTCACGGCGGAGAATCTGGTCGGCGTGGTGTATGCGACGTTTCATTCGGACGCGCTCCCGGCCACTCCTATGATGCTGGCCTCCGTGAATGCCTCCGGCACTCCGGTTGCACTGGCGGCCCCAGCTCGCTGAGCAAAATCAGCCGGGTGGCGAGAAAATCAGGCTTCCCACTGCGGTGCAGTCCCGCGTAGGGTCACCTGTTTATGCAGAAAACCCTTGTTATTCTTAAACCCGATTGCATGGCCAACAAACATGCGGGCAACGTAATCGACCGCTTTGAAAAAGCCGGTTTCGAAATCGTTGGTGCAAAGATGATCCGCCTCTCCTCCGAGGTTTTGCGCGCCCATTACGCGCATGTGGCCGACAAGCCCTTTTATCCCGAGATCGAAGCATTCATGAGCTCGCGCCCGGTGCTGGTCGTTGCCCTGCAGGGTGATGATGTCGTCGCAAAAATCCGCGAACTGCTCGGCCCGACCGATTCCCGCAAGGCTGCCAAGGGCACCATCCGCGGTGATTTTGGCACCGAGATGATGAAGAACGTCGTGCACGCCTCCGACAGCGATGAGAACGCTCGCATCGAGCTGGCCCGCTTCTTCAAGCCCGAGGAAATCTTTGCCTGAGTCGCGCCCATGAGGTGGTAATGCGGGTTTCTCGCTCACCTGAAAGCAAAAGGCCGTCCGGATTCCCGGACGGCCTTTTGCTTTTGCAACCGCGGCGATCACGTGCAACCGCGTAAGAGAAACAAGATCAGGAGCACGGGCACAGGCACACCGATCAGCCATAGAAAGATCCAACCGATTTTGCCGGCATTTTGTTTCTGGCGGAATTTTAGGGATTTCATGAGCTTGGGGAGGAAAAAGAATGGAGATGCACGGGCAGCCAGGCACGGCGGGGGCTGATTTGATCGGGACTGCTACTTGGTAGTAGCATATTCGGTAAGGCATACTCCGTGCCACGGGTATTTGTATCGTATAACGTGTTACTCACGTGAATCTAACGTGAATATATCCGCGGACGCCTTCGAGCTGCGGGCGCAAGCTGCATGGCTGCGGGCCCGACGAAGTGCTTTTTGCAAGGGTCCGCCGCGAGCACGCTGATCCGCTTAATTCTGACCAAACTCACGCTTGACGCGCCTCGAGAAAACCGGACTGTCGTCCGCTCCTACAGACGCCCCCATCGTCTATCGGTTAGGACAAGGGATTCTCAATCCTTAAAGCGGGGTTCAACTCCCCGTGGGGGCACCACTTTAAACGAAGCCCGTAAGTAATAAAAAACTTACGGGCTTTTTCGTGAAGAAGTGGCAACAAAAGTGGCCACTAATTAAAGCCGAACCTACGGCGCTTTAGCAAAGCGCTGCTTGTTGCCTCCGGCGCTGACGGCATCGGCGGTGCGGGTGCAGCAAAGCTCGTTTAGCAGGAGTTACGGCGTCGGCGCGTGGAAGATGCCGCGCCCGCCGGTGCCAATGAATACGCCGCCGTGATTTTGCCGGTCGCCGACGAGGGACTCGACGTTGCTGATGGAGGGCAGATCGTTGTAGGCGATCCAAGTCGCTCCCTGGTCATCGGAACGGTAGATGCCTTTTACGCCCGCGTAGTTGCCGAGGATAAAGACGGAGTATCCGGAGCCGGAAGCCGACTTGCCGAAGGAAACCTGGCGCACCCCGGTGATGGTCCGGTTCTTGATCTTCAGCCAATCCGTGCCGCCGTTGGTGGAACGCCAGAGGCCGCCCGCATTGGGGTTGTCGACACCGTCGTCACAAAACCAGAGATCCGAGGCGGCGGGCGCGGCGACGATCTGGGCGCGGTATTCATTATTTGTGCCGGCGGAGATCGTGCCGGCAGAAGTCCAGCTCGCGCCGTCGTCGCTGCGGTAGGCCGTGTGATTCCCGCCGCCGCTGTTGAGGTGAACCATGTAGAAGTGACCGGTCACCCGGTCGGCGGTGACTTGATGAATGGTGTAGGAAGGAAGCGATCTTCCCTTCAGGCGGGTGATGTTGGCGGGAAGTCCGCTGCAAGGGTTCCAGGTGGCCCCGCCGTCGGTGCTGTAGTGGGGGGACATCGCGTCGGCGGCGAAGAAAGGCATCCACACGATGCGATTGGGGTCGATGGCGGAGATCACGGCGCGACCGCCGCTCAGGTCGACTCCGCTCTCGGTGCGGAACGAGATGGTGAGTTCGGGATTACCGTAGGCGGCGTCGGAAGCGACTTTCGGCCGGTTGGTCCAGGTGAGCGTGGTTTCGTTCCAGAGGGCGTCGTTGCAGGTATGCACTCCCGCCATGTAGGTGGTGCCGGTGGACGCCGCCGTGCGGTAAAGTTGCAGTGAGGCGGTGGTGATGGCCGGCGCGGTCGACAGATCGAACTTGAGATAAATCTGCCGGCTGACCGAACCACGAAGCGTGGCGAGCGTGCCGTAATTGGTGTTTGGGGCGGCGCTCGCAACATAGGTATCGACCACGGGGGAAAGCTCCGTCGTGCCATTGATCACGAGCTTGGGACGGAGGGACGTATTGGGGTCGGGTGCATCCTTGGAGAAGAATTCCAGGACGGTCGGGGAGAAGAAGGGCAGGACCCGGTCCGACATCACCACGAGGGTGATAACTTTGTTGGGGTTCCTGGCGCGTTGCTGGGAAACATAGGCGGAGAGGTCCCAGGTTTCCCATCCGGCGGCACCGCTCGCGATGGAGTGGTTCGAGATTTCACCAAAGGCCCGCCAGGTGAGGCCGCCGTCGGTGGAGACGCCGCCGCCGCCGTAATAAAAATTGGATACATACTGTCGGGATCCGCCCGAGGTGGTGTCGGTCACGGTGCGCACCCAGATGTCGGGATTCGCCTCATGAAAATCGATGCTGGTGTTGTTTTCGACTTTCGGGGTGAGGAAGGCGTTCCCGTTGGTGCCTGAGGGACGGCTGTAGGGGGTGTTGAAGCGGAAGCCTCCGACATCGGCCATGGCCGCCATGAGTGCGGGACCGGACGGGGCGTTCTTGAGGGCTTCAACCACGGTTTCCTCCTGGTCTGTCTGGAGCATATGCCAGATGGGCTCGTTGCCCTGGGTGGTCCCGCCCATGAGGTGGGCGTTCTGGCTGCGGGCGACCCCGAAGTAGTCGGCCGCCCATAATTCGCCGGGGTTGGTTGGGTGCACCCAAAGCGCGGAGAGGTTGCTGAACCAGTTTTCACCGGTGACGGCGAGGGTGCCGTCGGGCTCCTGGCGGGGAATCTCCTGACCGGAGATATTGCGATGGTTGAAATTTAACGTCCCCTGGGTGGGCCACTGTAAGCCGCGATTGGTTGAGCGCCAGATCTGGCTGGTGCCTGTGCTGCTGTTGCCGACACAAATCACGGAGGCGTCGGCGTTGATGGCCAGTGCGCAATAATTCTGACCGGCGACAGGCGTGATCGCGGCAAGGGATCCGTTGCGGGGCATTTGGGCAACCACGCCGCTGCCCGTCACAAAGAGCGTGCCGTCATTGGCGACGGCGGCGCGGGCGGGCCGGGTGACCGCGACACCGCCCACCTTGGTCCAATCGGTGCCGTTGCCGGTGACGTAGACGCCTCCACTGGTGCCGACGCTGTCATAAACGCCGGCATAGGTAAGGGTGGTGGATTCGTTTTTGTCACACACGACAAAGGCAATGCCGACGCCGTCCGTGCCGGAGGGGACCTGGGTCGAAGCGACCTGGCTCCACGTCCAGGCTCCATTGCTCTTTACCGCCTTCATCAGGCCGCTGGTCTCGGTGCCATACCAGAGGAGGTTCGGGTTGTTGGGATCGATGGCGAGGCGTTCGCCGACGGTGCGCTTGCCGTTGCCATTGATGGAGAAATTGGGTGTGCCGGTGGTGATTTCGCCCCAGGTGGCGCCTTTGTCCGGGGAGTGATAAACGCCTGAAAAGGCGTTGCTGACGGAACCACCGCCGACCGCGATGTAGAGCCGGTTGGAATCGGACGGATCGAGCGCCACCGCCAGGGTTTGGAGCAGGCCGCTGGATCGTAGCGGATTGGTGGTCGGGATAATTTTATCGGTGAGGTTGGTCCAGGCGCTTCCTGCGGCGTTCCACTTCAGCAGGCCGCCCATATCGGTGCGGATATAGAGGTCCGCGCCGGTCGAATCTGAAATGATGCCGGTGACAAAGCCGCCGCCGCCGACGGGAACGGTGAGCCAGGCGTCAGGGTTGCCGAGTTCGGCGCCGCGCAATTGGAACCAGTTGAAGACCGAGCTCGGGCTGGTCCAGGTGGAGGGATTACTGTTGTAGCCAAAGAGTGCGTTGCCGGCGACGGCGGGGCCGCTCCATGCGGCGCCGACGGGATCGCGACTGCTCCAATAAAAGGGCGAAGTGGAGCCGGTGCCGAGTGCCACGAGATAGTAGGACGTGCCGGCCTTGAGGGTGAGGCTGCCAGGGGCGGTGAACGTGTAGTCCTGGAACACCGCAGGAGCCGAGGTGATCGTGGGCGAAGTCAACGTAGCGAGGAGGATTCCTGGCTGGGTGCCGTTGGCGGAGTAGAGACGCACGACCGGCAGGTTGGTGAGCGCATGGATTTTAAGGGAAAGGGTCGCACCGGTCAGCCGGTGGTCGTGGTCGCCGACGGTGAAGCCGATGGCCTTGCCGCCCGTGGAGGTGATGCCGGAGAGGGCTCCGGCGGTGTTGGTGACGGGGTAGTTGGTGAGCAGCGTGGAGACAGGGTCACCCTCGATACGCAGCCAGTTGTAGCTGGTGGTGGCACCGGTCCAGCCGGAGGGATTGCTGCCGCTGCCGTAAACGGCATTGGCGAACGTGGCCGAACCGCTCCAGTTGTCACCCGTGGGAGATCCGTTGCCCCACCCGATGGCATTGGTGGATGAGCCGGTGCCGGCAAGCGTCACGTAATAGGTGGTGCCGGCCTCCAGGAGCAGACGGCCCGGTGTGACGAAGCGGCAATCCTGATAGCTGGTCCCCGCAGTGATGGCCGGGGTGATGAAGGTGGCGACGAGGGAGCCTGGCTGGCTGCCGGCGGCCGTGTAGAGCGAGACGACCGGCAGATTGGTGAGGGAAGGGATGCGCAGGTGAAGCGTGACCGCGGTGAGATCACAGGGGGATGTCCCGGTGTTAAAGGCAATGGCCTTGCCGGAGGCGGAGTGAATGCTCGAGACGGTGCCCGTGGTATTGGCGACCGGGTAATTGCTGAGAATCGTGCCGTTGGGAGTGGCGGAGGCGATCAGTGCCAGACAGCAGGCGGCAAGGCCGCCGAGGAGGAAGCGGAGTGGGGATTTCATGGGGGTAATGAGAAAGCATGGACGACGTTCGATTCCCGCCGGGGAGCGGGGATCGCGGGAGGGGTAGTGTCGTTGGAAGGCGGGTGCGTTCAGGGCCGACGACGGCGGAGAACGACCCAGCCGAGCGAGAGACCGCCAATCAACGTGGCATAGGTGGAAGGCTCGGGAATGGCGGAAACGGTGCCATTGATCTGAAACCAGAAAAAGTTGGATGAGGTTTGATTGAAGAGGGTCGCATTGCCGGTGGAACTCGTGCCGAAGCGGGAAATGGCGGTGCCGGCCACGCCGGTCGGGGCGATGGTGGGGCTGCCATTCAGCCAGACAAAGTTCGCGGTGCTGGAGCCGGCTTGCACCACGAGGAAATACTTTTCGTCAGACTCCAGTGTGATGCTGGCGGCCGGAGTGAAGGTGAAGTTGCCGCTGGTTGTTCCGAAGACCGGGTTCGTGAAGGCGCCGCCGACCTGGGTGACAGGCTTGGTTCCGTCGCTGGTCCAGATGGAAACGAGTGGAACGTCCAATGCGTTTTCCGCCACGAAGCTCAACCGCAGCGTGATGTTGGAAATATCATAGCTGTCATTCCCCATGGTAAAACCGATGGCGCGGCCGGCGCCGTTGCTGCCGGTGATGCTGGCAGACGAGCCGTTGTCGTTGGTTCGGGACGCGAGATTGCCAAAGATAATGTCGGCGCGGCCGACGAGGGCGCTGACCGCAAGCAGGGAGCACAGGACTAGTTGTTTCATGGATTCAAGGGTTGTGGGATGGTGGCGCCGGGATGGCTGATCCGTCGCCCCAACGTTTAGCAGTCCGGTTTCAGGGAAGTAGAAATTTGGCCCCCCAAAGAATTTTCTTTGAGGTATCTTTTAAAAGATTTGAGGCCTTGCGGCGCGCGGGACACGCGGAGCGAGGTGGCTGGACACCGCGGCATTCGACCCTGTGCGCCGTTGCCCGTCATGACGGGATGTAGTCGTTGCGCAGACCGGATTTTTATTCCAACTAGCCAGCATGAAGACCGTGAGTCTGGTGGAAGAAGCCGAGAGGCGGATGCGCGACTGGATCAACGATCACAAGATGAAGCCGGGCGAAGGGATTCCCTCCGGGCCCGGTTTCGCACGGGACCTGGGCGTGGGATATTATGCATATAATCGCGCGCTGGGTTTACTGATTGCGGAAGGAGTGATTCAGCGGGACGGCTACAAACTGTCCTTGTCGAAAGAGGGCGGCGTCGGCCCGATGCTTGTCCATCTGGTGATTCCGCGCGGCGGTCAGATCGCCGGATATAAAAAAATCGCGCGCGCACTGGGAATCAGACTTGTGGTGCGCAGCTGGATCGCGATCGAGGA
The DNA here is from genome assembly GCA_029266495.1 of Rariglobus sp. Taxonomy (GTDB): domain Bacteria; phylum Verrucomicrobiota; class Verrucomicrobiia; order Opitutales; family Opitutaceae; genus Rariglobus. Next base: position 10,656 of record JAQSWS010000077.1, read on the forward strand.
GGTGCCCGCCATTTTGGACGGGCTCAGTGTCGGGCAGGCATCCGGCGTCATTTGCATCCTTCCGCCTAATGTCCATGAGGAGGAATGGCTGCCGGCGGTGACGCGGCTTGGCCGGCGGGGCATGCCCGTGGTGGTCGAAGGCGTGACGCCGCCAGGGGTCCCTTCCGTCGGGGTGGGCGTGGCTCGTGGAGTGACACTGGCGATCGAGCACCTCGCGGGTCTGGGCCATCGGGAACTGGGCTTTGTGACCACCCCGTCCGTGGGGAACTCCGGTTTTGAAATTTTGAACAACTGGCGGGGCCAGTGTGCGCGCATGGGTTTGGAAACGTCAGTCGAACGGATTCATTTTGAGATATCCTCGTTGCGTGATCCGGATGATCTCAAGGCATTGGCGGAATTGCTGGCCGGACCGTGGCGGGCGGTCACCGGCTTGGTGTTGCGCGCGACCTACGACTCCGCAATCGAGCGGTTCATGCTGGAATTGACCAGGCGGTCCCGCCCGGTGCCGCGCTCGCTTTCGCTGGTTGTTTTGGGCAATGCCCCGGGAATGGCGCAAACCGGACCGGGGGTCACCGAGGTGTCGGTGGATTTTGCAGTGGTGCAGGAGATGAGCCTGGATCTGTTGCGACGAGAGGTCCGGAAATCGACGTGGGGCCGGCCGGCGTCTTCGGTCCAGGTGCTGCCGCATTTGATTGTGCGCGGATCCACCGCCGTCATCGGTGGCAGCACGTCTTTCGCGGCCGGGACGGCGGCAGCGGTCCGAGGTGTTTCGGACAAAGTCCCGCCCCTTGTTGCAGACAAGGAGAAAAACTCCATCCGCACACCCGGCGGGATGTATCCACTCGCCGCGCGCGCGTCGCTGGCAGAGGTGTCGCGATTTCTTCCGATCGACCTGAAGCCCTACGTCAACCGGCCCTTGAATTATCGTCGCGGATGGCTTGGCGACCTGCCATTGCGCTGCCTCAAGCCGGGAATGCACGAGATCCACGGCGTGCCGTTCCGGGTGTTGGGCGGTCCCGCGCGCGAGGGCGGGGTGATTGTCTTTCATTCGGCCGTGAATTCGACCGGTCTATCCCACCGGTTGCCCGACCGGCTGGTGATTCCCATCCAGGCGCATGTCGAGGCGGTGTATATTTTACACGGCTGCGGGTATGCCCGGAACCGGAAAAAATTTGCCAGCTACCGGTTTGTTTCCAGCGGAGGCGAACTTGAAACAGTTCCTTTGGTGAGCCAGGGCCGGGTGGGAGTGCAGGATATCCCGGGCACCTCGGGAAAAGCAGGAGGGCCACAGGCCAACATCCAGGATTGGTGGTCGGATTTTAATCACGAGGATTTTCCTCATGCCCGCGCGGTGCCGCTGTTGGAGGGCGGAGATCAGGCGGGGGCGTGGCGGCATGTCTACCTCTACACGCTGGAATGGATCAACCCACGGCCCGGAAGGAAGGTCCGGCATCTTGAAATCCGCGTGGATCCCTCGGTGTCGACAACACTGGGAGTGCTGGCGATCACCGCGGTGAGCGCCCGCCGGTAACGCCTGAAGGCGAGGGGCCGGCGGGACGGATGCCGGGCTTAACCTCGCGGGGCGTCCGCCAGCACGGCGGATTTTTCCGACCAGGGAACCGCGATGATGCGCGGGACGGGAAGCGGCTGGCGTTGGTGTCCGTTGCTTCCCGGCATCGGAGACGGCTGCTCCGGGGAATGAAGCGATTCCTCGGCGGTGGTCACGCGCCCGGCCTGCCAGCCCTCCCGGCCGGACGTGAGCCGAAACGAGACGATCTCGTGGGGCGTGATCCTGCCCAGGGCAATGCGCTGGCCGAGCCAGGTCAAGGCACAGGCCGCCGGTTTTGTAAGTGTTCCTTGGATACGGACAATCCAGCCATTGCCGTCGGCCGCGGCTTTGATTGCGAGCAACCGTGCGCCGGAGCCAAGCGAGGCAAACGAGCCGCCACGCCCGCGTGAGCCGGGGTGGGGCGACGTGCGCAGGACGGCGATGGAATGCTCCAGGCTGTCGGCCAGCGTCCATGCATCGATGTCACCCGCTCCGATTGCGAACTTGAAGCAGTGTTCGCCGAGATCCTGGTGCGGACGCCAGGGCTCTTCCTGGGCCGTGGACGAACTGTTGCGCGCATAACGCGTCGAGCGGACCACCGTGGCGCGGAGGGCGCCTGCGGTGAGATCGAAATTGTAGAGGGCATCGCTCGCGAAGATGAACGGCTGGCGACCGGCGTCGGCGCGCACCCAGCGTCCGCCGGGAACTTCACCGAGCGGACCGCGGGCCACTTCGCCACCGGGCACTTCAAACGTCGTCGTGTCCCCCGCGCCCGGCATGATCAGCTTCATGCGGGCGGAGCGTTCGTTCCACAGCAGGCGGGCGGAGATCGTTACGTGGCGCGCCCCGTGATCGACGGAAAAGCCCAGTTCCAGGCGGGAGGTGCCGGACGTCAGCATCACCCAGAGGACGGCGCGCAGGGGGCCTTTTTCGAGAACCTTGGTCCGGGCGACCTGCCAGTTGGCGAGGACGGTGGAAATATTATCGCCATGATGGTCGCCATCGTGGTTGCCCCAGGATCCGAAGGGGTCGTCGAAAGTCGCCACGCGCAAACCGTCGCGACCGAAAAGCTTTTTGCCGTCGAGGGTGAGGTCGATGCCGGTGGCGCCGGCTTTGGCGGAGACCGTGATGGCTTCGTTGGCGACGAATGTGTCGCCACGGGTGCGCACTTTGGTCTTGAGCGGCGGGGCGAGGCGCGGGGTTTCGTTCCAGGCAACGCGCACCACCTGGTAGCCACAGGCCGGCAATGTGACCGGGAAGAGGAATCGTTTGCGCCAGGGCGTTTCCACGGCGAACTGGTTTTCGAGCGAGATCAGTTGAAACGGCACGGGCTGACCGCGGTGGTCGATCACTTCAACGGGAAGCTCGTCCGGCCTGTTCGCATAAGCGCGGATATGACGGTATTCCAGGCACGCTTCGAATTCGGCCATCGTGGTCAAGGCCGCGGGGTGCGGGTTGAAGAGGACAACCGGGACGGCCGACGGCATGTTCTCGGCGGGCGCGGGCACGCGGGTGTCACATTCGGCGGCGAGGGCGGTGAGCGCGGCCAGTTCGTGGCGGCGGGCGTCGTGATAGGCCACGCCGAGCCAGGCGTGTTGATCCTCATACGTCGACTCGATGGAGGAGCCGGGAAGGATGTCGTGAAAGGTGTTGAATAATACCGAATCCCACGCCGCGTTCAGGTCGGGCGCCGGGCGTTCAAGCGCGGCGGAAAGAAGGCTCGTGGTGCGCTCTGCGGTGAGCAGGAGATTCTCGGTGCGGCGGTAGGCTTTTTTATAGCGGAAGGCGCTCGCATAGCAGCCGCGCAGGGTGAAGTTCAGCTCCTTTTTAACGACGGGGTGAGGCTTTTTTTCCTTCGAAAGCGCATCGAAAAAACGGTGGAAGGTGGAGAACTCGACATCGATGTCCTTGTTGGCGTCGCGCCAGGCGAGGATGGCGCGAATTTGTTCGATGCTCGGGCCGCCGCCGTGGTTCCCGAGGCCGAACGTGATGGCGACATTATCGAGTCCCCACGAAGCGGCTTTCTCGCGGTAGGCGTCGAGCCGGGGGGCGACATCGTCGCGTTCGCTGCCATACCAGCCGATCGGAATGCGCCAGCTCAGCACGCGACGGCCGCCGGGACCTTCCCACCAGAAGGCGGGTGAGGGGAGTGGACAATCGGCCTCGAAGGGCCGGGAAAAAGCAAAGTAGTCCATGCCTGCGGCCGCATAGATTTCGGGCCAGCCGAAGCTGTGTCCGAAGGAGTCGGCCGACCAGGCGACGCGGGGCCTCACCCCGAGCTCACGCTGCATATAATTGATGCCGGAGGTGAAGTGGCGATTCAGCACCTCGGTGGCCGGGAGGTTGGTGTCGGGCTGGCAGAAGGTGCCGCCCACGACGTCCCATCGTCCGGCGTCGATCAGTTCGCGAATGCGGTGAAAGGTGGCCCGGTCATTCTCTTGAATGTGACGGTAAAGAGAGGTTTCACCGCGGATGTAGGTGAGCTCCGGGAACTCATCCATCAGGCGAAGGATTGTCCGGCAGGTGACGATGCCTTCGTTCAGGCCTTCGCGCCAATCCCAGAGCCAAACGGGGTCAAGATGTGAATTACCAATGAGATGAAAACGCATACACCTGATGGGGTAGTTTTTTGAAAAGGAGCTTCGAACGAGTCTTCATGATTTGTATTTTTAAAATACATTTGTCAATCCAGCCCTTGGATTCTTCCGTGGCTTTGCTTATCGGTCCTGTTTTTAGTCCTCCCTTTATGCCCACCCGATCACTTGCTCCTGCCGTCTGGCAACTGGCCCGTCTTTCTTCCGCTGGTTCCGTTGTGGAATCCGCGGATTGGATACCGGCCACCGTGCCTGGGGCGGTGCAGCTCGACTGGGCTCGCGCTCGTGATTTGCCCGACTTGAATTTTGGACAAAATGTCCGCGCTTACGAAGGCCTTGAGGACTTTTTCTGGCTTTACCGCACGACCGTGCCGGCCGCGTCTCTTCAGGCGGACGAACGTCTGATGCTGGCCGGTGGCGGCCTCGACTACCATGCCGAGCTGCGCGTCGCCGGACGCACCGTGCTTGTTCACACGGGCCTGTGCACTCCGTTCGAACTGGATCTCACGGATGCCGCTCCGGGCAGTCCTTTGGAAATTCTGATCCACCCCGCGCCCAAGCGTCAGAGCTCACCGGCCGACCGTTCGCAGGCCGCGCACGTGACCAAACCCGCCGTCTCCTACGGTTGGGACTGGCATCCGCGTTTGATCACGCTCGGCCTTTGCGAAGAGGTTCGCTTTGAGGTGCGCCCGGCGGTGCACCTGCGGCACGTTGATTTTGCCTACACGTTGACCGACGATTTTTCGGAAGCGCATATCACTGTCTCGATCGAGACGAGTGCACCGGCCGCTTTCAGGTGGACGCTTCGTGATCCGGAAGGTCGGGTCGTCCTTGATGCCGACGGCCCAACCGCCACGCTGGCCTCTCCGCGTTTGTGGTGGACCCACGATCACGGGGAGCCCGCACTCTACTCCGTGGAAGTCACTCTGGCTGCACCGGGCGCCGATACCGTTGTTCGTCGCGTTGGTTTCCGCCGGGTGCGTCTCGTGATGCAGGCGGGTGCGTGGGATCATCCTTCCGGGTTTCCCAAATCCCGCAGTCATCCGCCGACCACGGTCGAACTCAACGGACGTCGTCTGTTCGCCCGCGGCTCCAACTGGGTGAACCCCGAGATCTTCCCCGGGCGGATCAACGCCGATACCTACCGGTCGCTGCTGGCGCTGGCGCGGGATGCGCATTTCAACCTGTTGCGCTGCTGGGGTGGGGCGCCGGTGGCGAAAGACAGTTTCTTTGAGCAATGTGACGCACTCGGCCTGCTCGTCTGGCAGGAGTTTCCGCTGGCGTGTAATTGCTACCCGGATACGTCTGCCTATCTGGCCGATCTTGATCGCGAATCCCGTGCGATTATCCGCCGCGTGCGCCAGCATCCGAGTCTTGCCCTGTGGTGCGGCGGCAACGAGCTGTTCAACGCCTGGTCCGGCATGGACGACCAATCGCTCGCCCTCCGCCTGCTCAATCGCAACTGCTTCGATCTCGATCCCACCACGCCTTTCATCGCCACCGCGCCACTCGATGGCATGGGACATGGGGACTACCGGTTCCGCGACGAGACGGGGCGCGACATTTTTCAAATTTTCCAGAGCGGCGAGAACACCGCCTACAGCGAGTTCGGTTGCCCCGGTCCGTCGTCGGTCGACTATCTGAAAACCTTCATTCCCGCGGGAGAACTCTGGCCGCCGCGGCCCGGCACGAGTTGGGAGACCCACCACGCGTTTGGCGCATGGGATATGGAGCCGACCTCCTGGTTGTGCACGGCCACCATCCAGCACTATTTCGGCGAATCTACTTCGCTGGAACAACTGGTCGCCCGTGGTGAATGGCTCCAATGCGAAGGCTCCAAATCCGTCTTCGAGGAGGCCCGCCGCCAGGCTCCGCGTTGCGCGATGGCGCTCAACTGGTGCTACAACGAACCCTGGCCCACCGCCGCCAACAACAGCATCATCAGTTATCCGGCACTGCCGAAACCCGCCTTCTACGCGGTGCAGGCAGCCTGCCGGCCGGTTCTGGCCAGCGCGCGCATCCCCAAGTTTCAGTGGAAAGCCGGTGAGGCATTCACGGCGGAGCTCTGGCTGTTGAACGACCATCCCGCCGCGCACGCCGGCGGCGAACTGGTCGCCACGCTCGAATGCGACGGGCGTTCCACGGAGCTCCTTCGCTGGGGTTTTTCCGGCCTTGCTCCGCAACAGTCCCTCGCCGGTCCTTCCGTGCGCGCGGTTCTGCCCGAGACGGACGGCGGCGAATTCACGCTGCTGCTTTCCGAGGCCGGCCATCCGGAGTGGGACTCCCGTTATCGCCTGAGCATACGGCCCTCACGACGGCCGGCGGTCGCGGCGACACGAGCGATGAACACCTGAGGTGTCTCGTTATTTCTCCGGCTCGCCCCCGGGCTGTGGCCGGTCGCGGTGCTTGAACGCGCCGGAAAAATGCCAGCTCGACGCGTAGCCCGGTTCGAACGCGTTGGTCGTGATCGGCAGACCGGTGCCGCGCAGCAGCGTCTTGTCCGCGTCGATGCGGACGCGCCTGTGATGCTGGTGAATCGCCAGGTCCACTTCGCTTTTAAAGCGGGTCGAAAGCCGGCCGGGCGGTGCCTGTTGAGAAAGCGATTTAGAGGCGAAAAACTGATTTTTCTTGATAATGTATCTTTTAAATACATTTGTGGTTCCGTCCTCGCTACCCCATGTTTTCTGCCTTTACCGCACCCCCGTCGGGCATCGCACTTCCTCCTCTTGGAGTGGATGATTGTGGCCGTGTCTTTGGCGGGCAGCGGTCACCCGGCGTAAGCGGAGCGACAATGATAGGATTTGTTTCGGAGGAATACATCTAATGTATTCTGCAGGCATGACATCCTCCATCGGGTCCCGGAATCTCGACGAAACCACGCGTTATCGCGCCGCCAAAGAGCTGCTGCGGCACAAGGTGCTGAGCGGCGAAGTGGGCCATGGCGAACAGCTGCAAACCGAACTTGAGCTGTGCCGCATCACCAACCTCTCGCGCACCACGGTGCGCAAGGCGATCGCCGACCTGGTGAACGAAGGATTGCTCGTGCGTTTCCGCGGTCGTGGCACGTTTGTGAATTTCCAGCGCTCGCCGGTGCAAAAGAAACTGCTCGCGCTGCTGGTGAGCCAGCACAGCAACATCGCCGGCGCTTACGAAGTATTGATCCGCGGTGCACAGGAGGCGGCTGCGGAGCTGGGTTATCAGTTGCTCCTCGCGAATTCGCAAAACGACGCCGGGGCCGCGCTGACCCAGGCGGTGAGCCTCAACGAACACAAAGTGGCGGGCACCATTTTGGTTCCGCTCCAGACGCCTTTTCCCGATGCGACCAATGCGCGGGTCATTCATGCTCTCAGGCAGGCTGGTCAGAAGGTTGTGATGGTGGACGAATTTTCCGACGACGCGAGCGTGCCGAGCGTGTGCAGCCAGAACCGCGAGGCGATGTGCGAACTGACCGGTCATCTCATCGCGCGCGGTTATCGCCGCATCGCGTTCCTGACGAGCGCCCGCATCGAGGTCGTCCGGGAACGTGAGGAAGGTTTCCTCAACACGATGAAAGCGCACGGGCTGCCGGTTCCGCCCGAATATTTTCTCGAGGTGGGCAGCCGCGATCCGGCCCGCCAGGGCATCCAGGAGATGGATGTTCTCATGGCGATGCGCACGCCACCCGAGGCGGTGATCTGCCTCCACGACCTGATCGCCCTCAACGCACTGCAACGCTGCGAAGAGCGC
>JAQSWS010000077.1:18531-26783 GCA_029266495.1 Rariglobus sp.
GCGAAGAGCGCGGTTGGAAGGTGCCCGGCGGTGTGGCGATTGTCGGCTTCGACGACCTGCCGGCGTCCGCGTCCAGCCGGCCGCCGCTGACGACGGTGCACCAGCCTCTGATGGAAGCGGGCCGCCGCGCGGTGGAACTGCTGGTGCGCCAGCTCAATGGCGAGGAACTCGTCAACCACCACGAGCGCCTGCCGTGCCGTCTGATCGTGCGCGAGTCCTGCGGCACCTGACTTTCAGTTTCACCCCCAACATTCCGGTTTCACACCTATCCCTGCCTTCCTCATGAAAACACTACCCTTGGTTCTACGCATGGCCGCTTTCGCTGCCGCCATTTCCAGCTCTGCGCAGCTCACCCGCGCCGCCACGCTTACCTACGACAGTGGAGCCGGCGCCGGCATTCAGGCGGGAAATGCCACTTGGGATTTCGACACCACATCGAACTGGACGGCGAACGGTGGCACCAGCCGGATCAACTGGACCAACAACTCCGACGTGGCGAGCTTCCAACTCCAGGGAACCAACGGCACCGTGACCATCGGAGCGACCCAGATCGGCACCGGCGGGCTGACATTCTCGGGCACAACGGGATCTGCGAGCAACGTGTGGACCGTGGGCGCGGCGGCTGGCACCAACTCCATCCAACTTGGCGCGGGCGGACTCTCCAACCAGATCAGCGATGGGCTGTTGCTGGTGAATGCTCCGCTGGCGCTGACGTCTTCCCAGACGTGGACCTCCACACGGCTTACTGCCAATAATGGAACCGCCGGCGTGCGCGCCGTCGGTGCGGTTTCTGGCACGGCCAATCTGACCTTTGATGGCTTGGGTCTGTCCTCCGCCGTGAAAACGCTCAACGCGGACACTCGTGTCATGTTCCAGCTCGGTGGTAACAACACTTATACCGGCACGACTATGATCACGGGTGGCGCGTCCTTGCAGTTAAACTACGGCACCAACAGCGGCAGCAAGTTGGACGATAGCAGTGCTCTGATCTTTAAGGGCGGCACGGTTGCGCTGACAGGCGGCAGTGCCGGCAGCAACTTCTTGGAAATTGTTGGCTCTACGACCATCGATTCTGGTGCCAACACGATCACCGGAAGCGGTGGCACCACCAATTCGATCGCACTCGGAGCGCTCACGCATAACATTTCCGGCACCTTGGATGTGTCCACCTCTGCGACCGGCATTGCAAAGACAACGACTCAAAACACCAACGGCATCATCGGCGGTTGGGCCACCTCCGGGGGAAGCCGTTTCGCAACCGGCAGCGCTGACGGGGTCACCAGCACCAATATTAGCAATACGTTGGGATCGACGCAAAACACCTATGCCAGTTGGGGGGCGACAACCAATACTGCTATCAATGGCGCAGTCAGCGGAAGCGGCAACAAGACGACCAACTCGTTGCGCATGGAGACAGGTAGCAGCCTCAGTCTAACGAACAGCACCGATACCGCAACGTTCACGAGTGGCGGTATTCTTGTAAACGCAACCTCGGGGGCTTCCATTTCTGGTGGCAACATCACCTCCGGGGTGAGCGGATTGTATGTCCATGCAAACGGAGGTCCGCTCACGATCTCCTCGGCCATTGTTGATGGCGCTTCCTCGGTCTCCCTGGTCAAGGCGGGTTCCAACACGCTGACGATCAATGGCACCAACACCTACACCGGCGGCACCTATGTGAATTCCGGCACGCTGGCGATGACCGGCGGCTCGCTGGCCAACGGCAATGTGTTTGTCCGCGGCGCGGCGACGTTCAGCATGAATTCAACATCGGCGGTCTCATTCAATCTCAACGGCACGAATGCCGGCCAGTTTGATGTATTTACGCAGGATACCGGCGGCATCTTCACCCTGAACGGAACGATGAACCTGAAGTTCAGCGGCACGTTCACGAACGGTGCTTCCTTTGATCTCTTCAACCTCGCGAGTGGCACGGCCGACGGCTTCACGGCAATCAGCATAACCGGTTCCTACGTGGGTTCGCTCACCGAAAGCACCTCGGGAATCTGGACCGGAACCGTGGGTGGCCAAGACTTCACGTTTACCGAGGCGAGCGGCGTGCTGAATGTCGCTTCCTCCGCGATTCCCGAGCCCAGCACGTATGCGTTTTTCGCCGGAGCTCTCTCCGTCGGCCTTGCCGCCGTGCTTCGCCGCCGCCGGGTTGCCTGAACCGTCACTTGATTTTATCCCGTCATGAAAAAAGCACTACGCCCCTTCATCCTTCTTCTCACCACTGCGCTTCTCGCCACGACGGTTGTTTTTGGCCAGACCGCGCCGACCGGAAACGCCGCCTGTCTCGACCGCGTGGTTGAAGAGCCGGAAAAACCTTTCCGCCACCAGATATTCCAGAACGACATTGATCTCGATCCGGCTGAAAACTACGTCGTGAGTTTTTGGGCCAAGGCCTCCGCGGCCACCCGTCTTGCGGTCTCGACCAAAAACGGAGCGCCGCCCTGGGCCTTCTTCGGTCTGCGCGAAAATATCGCCATCGGCACCCAGTGGCAGCGCTACGAACTACCGTTCTCGGCCGCCAAGGCCATCCCGGGAAAATCACGGCTGACGTTCAACTATGGTGATGCGAGCGCCGTGAAAATCTGGATCGCCGATGTCGCGATCCGGCTCGCTGGTCGTGACCGTCCCAAGGACAACCTACTCGTCGATGCCCGCTTCGAAAAGGGACTGGGCGCATGGTATACCGAAGGCCGCCAGGCCGGTATCTTTGATGTCGAGGTATCTTCCGTGGCGGCGGTCGATGCGGCGACCGCCGTTCCCTCCAAGAAATAATCCAGTCACGGGGCCGGCGCTTGCGACGCGCCTCGGGAGAGCTGGTCGCCGGGTCTCCTTGTGCAGGCACGTCGCACGCGCCGGTCCTGTTTGAACCGCGTCCGCACGTTTTCACCCACAGCTTTGTTTCAAGCCATGTCCCGTTTTGCCTCAGTCTTGCTCTTTGCGGCTTCCGCATTGTCCGTCGTCACGGTGTCTGCCGCCCCCGCAGCCTCCGACCCCATCGTGCCACTGACGGTCAAGGGTGAGGATTACCTCGCACCCGACGGACGGCTTGTCCGTTTCTGGGGCGTCAATCTGACCGCGAGTTATCCCGACCATGGACGTGCGGATGCCTTTGCCCGCAACCTGTCCGAATTGGGCGTCAATCTGGTTCGTCCGCATCACCTTCTTCGCGCTGGCAAGGACTGGAATCCAACCCTGCCCAGCGGGGCGTTGCTGAGCTATAACGGCACGTCGCGCGAGTTCGAGCCCGACGCGCTCGACCGCTTCGACTATCTCAACGCCGCCCTGAGAAAACGGGGAATCTATCTAGCGTTCTCCACCCATTTTACCCGCGCCTACCTGCCGGGCGACGTTGATATTTTGAAGACGGATGACGCCGATCGCGCGGCGTGGTCCGCCGCGTTGGCCGAGCTCAACAGCTGGCCTTCGAAAAAGAGTTTTGATCTGAGGAAGCTCCTGCCGGTGATCGATGAGCGCGCCGCGCTCTTGAATGAGGAGTTCACTCGCAACCTGCTCACGCATGTCAATCCGCACACCGGCCTCTCCTATGCGAACGATCCCCAGGTCATCAGCATTGAGGTGGTGAACGAGCATGCGCTCGAATATGCGATCGTTTGCCTGAACCGCGTGCCCGATTACTGGCAGCAGCGGCTGGAGCAACGCTGGCGCGACTACGCCGCCGCGGCGGGGGTCGAGGCGGGCGATTTCTACAAGCCTGCCGGGGCGGCCATCGCCCTGCGCGCGAAGTTTCTCACCGATTTGGACGAGGCTTATTTCCGGCGCATCCAGGCGGTCGTGCGTGCCACCGGCTGCAGCGCGCCCATGACATTCTCCAACCTCTGGCGCGGTGACAGCACGCTGGAGATGCACGCACGCACGGCCGACATCATGGAGAATCATGCCTACGTCGATCCGCTGGTGGTGCGTGGCATCGAGGACGGCCTTGCCAAGGCCGGTCGCACCGCGCTCGCCGGAAAACCGTTTTTCATCGGCGAGCTCAACCAGGCCGAGGGTGAAAAGAACATCCTGGTGCAGTCGCCGCACCGCACCATGCTTCCGGTGGCCTCGGCCGCTTATGGTGCGTTCAATAACTGGAGCGGCCTGGTGTGGTTCTCCTGGGTGCATGGCGAGGAAGTCGGCACCGGCGGGGACGGCTGGGCCCGCTACGAGCGCCGCACGTCGAACCTCGGCGGCATGGTTGCCGACGGCATGATGATCGATCATCTGCGCACCACCGGGATTATTTTTCGCCGCGGTCTCGTCGCGCCGGGCAAGGCGCCTGTTACCGTCTGGACGGATGCGCCGTTCGCCGTGACCGGCTATCAGGCGCTTATGCGAGGCAAAACCGACCACCAGCCGGGCTGGTCCAATGTGCATGCGATGCGTCGCGCTTACGGAGCTGTTCCCGCCGATCAAGCGACCGCACCTTGGATGACCGCCCCCGCGGTGTCGCCTCTGGTATCGGACACCGGTGAGATTGTGAAGGATGTGGAGCGCCGGCAGTTCACCGTGACCGCGCCGCAGGCAGAGGCGTTCAGCGGGTTTCCGGATGACCGTGCACCGGCCGGTTTGAAGCACCTCGTCGTCGACAACGCGGCCTTTGCCACGGTGGTTGCGGTGGCGGAGGATGGAAAGCCGTTCGGCCAAAGCGGACGGCTGATCATAAGCCGGACTGCGCTGGGTGCGGACGGCAAGGAAGTGGACGGTCCGCTGGTGACGTTGCGAGGACTTGCGCCGGTGTCCGAGGGGCAAAACCGGGTGTTCACCGTCACACGTCCGCGGGCCAAGGCCGGCACGGTCTTGCCCGTCGCGGTGTCGGTGGACGGGAGTCTTACGTTGCCCGCGCAGCTCTGGCACGAGGGTGAGTTGAGCGTGCAGACGAAGTAACTGCGACCATGTCCGGCCCTGTTCGGATGTCTCATGGCTGACTTTAACTCCACAGATCGCCGTCTGGGTGTCGCCCTATATGGCGACAACGGGCACCAGGTTCACGAGCGCCTGGCGGATCATCCGCGGGCGCGTCTGGTGGCGATCGCGGAGTTCCCGCGGGGCAGGCTGCCGGTGGCGCTGCGCGGGAGCGCGGAGGTGAAGGAGTATTCGAATCTCACTACGTTGTTGCGGGATCCGCGTGTGGAGCTGGTGGTGTTATGTTCGCCGCGACGGGTGGAGCAGGCGGGGCAGGCGATTCGCGCGCTGCGCGCCGGCCGTCATGTGTATGCGGAGAAACCGTGCGCGTTGAGCGAGATGGAGCTGGAGGACATCCTGGCGGTTGCGAAGGAGACGGGATGCCATTTCCGGGAGATGGCGGGCACGGCCTTTGAGCAGCCCTATTTTGCGATGCGCGAGATCGTGCGTTCGGGGCGGCTCGGGCGGGTGGTGCAGGTTGTGGCGGAGAAATCGTATCCCTATCACGAGCGGCGTCCGCGTAACGAGGAGGTGGACGGCGGACTGATTTTGCAGTGTGGCGTGCATGCCATGCGGTTTGTCGGGCATGTCGCCGGCGTGCGGGTGTGCTCCGTGCGGGCGATGGAGACGACGACGGGAAATCCGGAGGGAGACGGCGGCTTGCGGATGGCGGCGTGCCTGATGATGGAACTGGAAGGCGGAGGGCTGGCGTCAATCACTGCGAACTACCTCAACCCGAAAGGCACGGGGATCTGGGGCTACGAATCGCTGCGGATTTTCGGCGAGCACGGGATGGTGGAGTCCTTGCGAGGCGGCGCGCACACGCGGCTTGTCATCGGCGGGACGGATCACGGACCGCTGAGCACGGAAACCCCGGGCATTGATTATCTGGATGCATATCTGGGGCTGCTGACGGGGGCGGGCGACATGCCTCTGACCGTGGAGGAGGAGTTGCTGCCCACGCGCTGGGTCCTGCGGGCGAAAGCGGGAGTGGCCGCGGCAAGCCAGGCCGTGATCATGCCGATGTGAGGAACCTGGCGAGACGATCTCCCGGCCCCGTTTAGCGACCCTCACGGCTCTTCGCCCTCTTTCGGTTTAGCTCGTTTCAACGCGTCTACCGTCGATGCACAACTATGTTCCGACCGGAACATAGTTGTGCACTCTTTCGAGAGCTGGGCATTCAGATCCGGACTGGGGCGCCGGTTGCAGATGTTGGAACGGGACAAATTCCTTGAGCAACAGGGGCGCGGAAAGAGAAAGGGGATGTCACTGGATGAACGCGTTTGCAGGTTGACGGAGAACGGGCGGGTTGCGGCGCTGGGCGGGATTGATCCAGTGGCGGCATGGGCACGTCCATGGGATGGCCGGTGGCGTCTGGTGATCTTCGATGTGCCGGAGGAGGAGGGAAGGAAACGGGTGAAGTTGAGGAGGGTTCTCAAGCGATTGAGATTCGGCTACCTGCAAAACAGCGTGTGGCTTTCCCCTGACTCACTGGAGTCCCATGCTGAAACGTTTGCGGGGGCGCGTGTGGATGTGGAGTCCTTGACGTTGTTTGAGGGAAGGCCGGCGGGTGGCGAATCGGACGAAGAATTAGTGGGCGGGGCGTGGAGTTTTGGGCTCGTGCAGCAACGGTATGAAGCATGGTCCAAAGTGGCTTCGCAGGCGCCGCGAATTCGTTCAGGAGGCGAAGCGGCTTGGCGGGCGATGCGACAATGGGCGCAGCGTGAGCGGGCGGCATGGGCTGCGGTGACGGACTGCGATCCGTTTCTGCCTGAGCGGCTACTGCCGGCCCGCTACAACGGGCGGAAATATTGGAGCCAGCGAGTTGATCTGCTGAGAACGCTTGCCGCTGATCTGAGGCAGGCTCCTTGATTCAGCCGATGCACAACTATGTTCCGGCCGGAGCATAGTTGTGCATCGACTGGGGACGAGGCGGGACGCGATGAGGATGGGGGCTGGACGTAGTATGCAGGGGATGGAGCGCGGCGCGGACAATGGGACAGGCCCCTACGGGTGCGTAGGGGCCTGTCTGACACCCGTCGGGCAAAGCTCAGGGCAGCGTGCCGGTCTGGGCGTATTTGAGTTCGGCTTCCTTCCAGTTGGTGGACGGGAGGGTGAGCACGCCGGCGGAGGGCGTGAGCGCCTGGTAGGTTGCCGGACTGCCGCGCGGACGAGTCACCTTGATATGCCAGGCGAAGCCGGTGGCGGGAGTCTTGAGCCCGGAGACTTTGGTCGGCTGATTGACGCGCTCGGCTCCGGTCGTGGCATCGAGGTAGGTGCGGCTGATCACGAGCTCGTTGCTGGTGGCGATCGGAATGCTGTCGTTGGACACCAGGACGACCGTGGCGAAACCGCTGGTGCTGACGAGGCCGATGCGCGTCAGTCCCGCCGGGGCGCTCAAATCGAGTTTTCCGCTGAAGGCCTCCGCGAAGGCCGTGCTGAAGGTGAGTTGCTGGCGCGTCGTGTCCTTGCGGATTTCATTTGTATCCGAGATGAGCGGACTGGCCGGCGTGGTGGTCATCCATGACGAAGTCGGCTGCGCGGCCGGCACCGGTCCGAAGGCCCGGCGGACGGCATGGATGGACTGCCAGCCGGGGACGAACTGGTATTTGGGTGTCACCAAGGCGCTGTATCCATTGGTGGCCAGTGGATCGTTGGCGTAGAGCGTGATCGGAGCGGAGCTGGGCGAGGCCAGGCCGCGGCGGAAGATGATCCCGGTCGTGCGCAGGTGGTCGAGCATCATGCCGTCGCATTGGAGCTGGCCGATGCGGTCGGAAGTGGAGGCGGGCGTGCGTTCCTCCACGGTCGCCCAGCCGTCGGCGCCGGTCTTGGAGTCACCATGCGCCCAGGCGAACCAGACGACGCCGCTCCAACTGTTGAACGCGCCATAGGTGGCGGCCGCGACGGGCAGCGTGGTGCGGTAACGTGAATTGGCGGTGATCGACGTGGTGTCGGCCGCCTGGTTCAGCTCACCGACGATGTAGGGCTTGCCTGTTGGGGTGGAGCGGCTGAGGGGATTGAAGATGTCATCGGCTGCGCGGGGAACATACGGGTCGCCGTAGGAGTGGTCCTCGATGAGGTCGGAGAGCGACTCCTGTTGTTTTTGGAAGGCTTCGCCGCGCCAGAGGTTGGAGAGCATGACGGGCGTCTGGCAGCCGAGAGCGCGCACATAGGTTTTAATGCGGTTGAAATAGGCCTGGTCGAGGCCGCGCAGGAAATCGCCACGCGCCAGTTTGTGTGGATCGGAGGGCGGTGCGTAGATGGGACACGCGGTGAGGCTGCGGGAAGCGGTGTAGGCGTCCCATTTCGTTTGGAGGACGGTGGTCCAGTAGGAAACC
>JAQSWS010000154.1 GCA_029266495.1 Rariglobus sp.
GGCGCGGGCCTCGGTCGGCCCGTCGTTCCAGGAACCGCCGCGCACGACTTTCATCGCGAGGTCGGGGCGCCCCATCTGCTCGTCGGCCGGACCCGACGGATCAGTGACTCCACTCGCGGGATAGGGCGCGCTCCAGTCGCCGCACCATTCCCACACATTGCCATGCAGGTCGCTCAAACCCCACGCATTGGCCGGACCGGCTGTTCCCACCGCCACAGGCGCGCCGATCGCCCGGCTGGACCCGTCGTCGATGTTGGCTTCACGCAAGCTCAGGCCCGGCCCCGCGTGAAAGGCCGACGCGACGCCGGCACGGCACGCATACTCCCACTCCGCCTCGGTCGGCAGGCGGTAGCGGGCACGCTCCCGTTCGCCCAGCCGGCGGCAGAACTCCTGCGCATCCGCCCACGTCACCAGAATCATGGGCTTGTCCGCCCCGACGAACTCGGGTTTCAACCGCGCCGCGGTGATGCGCGCCGCCGCCTGATTGGTCCCCATGATCCGGTCCCAAGCCGCCTGGGTGATCTCGGTCGTGCCGATATAAAAACCCCGCGTGAGCGTCACGGAATGCTGGCCCTCATCCGAGTCACGCCCCGCCTCGCCGGGCGGAGTGCCCCGCTTGAACGTGCCGGGCGGAACATAGGCCAGCGTCAAACCCGCCGGCGTCGTCAGCCGCTGGCCCGGTTTGAACTTGTGCCGAAACACATAGGCCTGCGCGACCACGCTGTCGGGCGTCAGGCGCAATTCCTGGTCGTAGAAATACAACGCCATGCCCGTGTCCTTCGCGGCCACCGCCTTCTCGGCCAGCGCCGCCAATTGGCGGGCGGCCGCCGCGCGCACGGGTTTTACGGATGACTCCACCTCCGCATAAGCCTCGCAAGCGGCCTTCGGATCACGCACGGCCAGCTGTTCGGCCGCCTTCACCTGCTCGATCAGGCGGGCGGCTTCGACCGGGGCGTAGTCGGACAACATCTTGGCCGGCGCCTCCGCAAACCGCGCCTCATAACGAAGCCTCGCCGCCTTGACCGCCACCGCGCCCGCCGCCCGGCCCGCCGCCACCCAAAGCTCCCGGGCGGCTCGCAATTCACCCGCATCGAAACGCCGCTGTGCTCCACTCGCCCCGGCAAATGCCACGGCCAGTCCTTCGTCAACCTGCCCGGGCAAGCCACCCGTGCGCGCGAGTGCAATCAATGCTTCGGCTTCGTTTCTCGCGGCGACCGCCGCTCCCAATTCATCACCGGCATCCGGCACGGTCACCGCGACAACCGGAGCCGCCGCCACGACCGTCGCCGCCGGCGACGGCGTGGCTGCCGCTTTCTCCACGGTCGAAGCCGGGCCTCGCATAAAAAAATACCCGCCGCCGGCAGCGAGGGCCAGGCCGCCGACGATCAACCCACCGATCAACCCGGCGTTCATTCCGGATTTTCGAGCCGGCACGGATTCCGGCACTCCCGTGGCCGCAGGCGAAGCCACCGGACCGGCCGCAGGCGCGGCAGGAAGAAGGACCGGTGCAGGCGTGAGCACGCGCGGCCGTCCCTGCGCATCCGGCGGCGGCACCATCCGTCGCGGCGTGGCGCCTGCCGTCCACGTTGGAGGGATCGTCTGCTCATTGGATGCGCTGGCAAATGCCGAGGCAGGCAACACCCGGTCGGGGGTCGATTTCACCGTTTCCGGCGGGGGCGGCACCACTCGCTGCGTCTTGATCGCAAACGGGGAGGAGCCGGCGGGAGCGGCAGTCGGATCACCGGATTTACCGATTGGTTTTTCTGCACTCATAAAAAATTACGCGGCGGCGTTCACACCGGTCCGCTCTTGCGATAGGCCAGCGGTGCGTGCACCGGGGCCGGAAAGGGCGCGGCCGAGGCGACCAGCGCACGCTGTTCAATCCCGGCGATCAACGAGTGCTCCCGTTCCCGCAAAAACTGCTCGCGCTGCTCGACCAGTGCGAGGTGTTCACGCGCTTCGTGAAAACGCTCGATCATCAACGTGCGCAAACCGGCGGGCATGCCCACGCCGTCGCTGTGCCGGCCGCTTTCGATCTCCTCCAGCGGCTGGGACAACATCTGCGCCAGGTCCTGGTGAAACATCCTCAGCCGCGCCAGAATCTCCAGCAGCAGCGACTCCTTCTCCTGGGCCGGCATTTCGCGCATTTCCAACGCAAAGTTCCGGAACGCGGTTCCGTCCAGACGAGTCTGGCCGAAGTGCATCCAGAGATCGCTCAGGAACCGCACCTCCAGCGTCGGCGCAAACCGGGTGCGGGCCGCCGACACCGGCTTCAGGCCTTCGATTTCACGGCCGTCCAGAAGGGAAAGATTGGTGAACATGCAGTTCGGTCCCACCGGCATGACCGCGATCTGCGAACCGTCGGAACCGGAATACAACACCAGGTAATGAGTGCCCGGATCGTCGAGATGCGCCTGCAACTGCACGGCTTGTTCGCGGTCAATCGCCTCGAACAAACGAGCGGGTGAGGTGATTGGAATACTCATGGCCGGGTGGTTGTATTGGTTTTTTGCTACAGCGTCCGGTGATCCGGCGGGGCGGCATCTCAAAACACCCGCGCCCTCCGGCACAATGCCCGCCTTGCCAATGCGCCAATCTTAACCTTGGCGTAAACTGTTGGTCACAATCGTCGGCAAAATGCCGCACAATCGTAGCATTGGAGCATTCCAAACAAAACCATGGTCACGCCGGCTGCAGCGACGGCCCATCAACGCAAAACCGCAGAGACTGCGGAAGTCGCGGGGATTCTACCCGCGCCCCCGCAGCCTCTGCGGTTTTCGTTTGCCCGTGCCCGTGCGCTAAAAAACCCCGGCCGGCCGTCTCACGACGCCTTCCGGCCGCCCACGGTTGCCGCGATGCCGGCCGCGGCGAGGATGCCCCCGCCAATGAAGTAATAATAATGCTCGGGGATGCGCGAACCGCCGTCGACTTTGTTGGCGATGTCCGAGCCGGCCTCGTCAAGCTCGCCCGCGAGCGAATCGTCACGCGCGACGCCCTTGTAGATCAGAAACCCGCCGACCAGGATAAGGATGATACCGATGATTTTTTTCATGACTGATAAGGAAACAGGTTAACGAGGGAATGGACAGACAACAGCCGGTGCGCACTCAGCGCACCGACCGGAAAAGATTCATTGCCAGGGGCGCCCATCGGAAAATTCCTCCGACCACACCACCGGCGTTGGGAAATAGTTTTTTCTTGAGCAGGATTCCGGCGGGAACCGCGGCGATCTTCACCAGGGGGGAAATCGCCTTCCATTGCGCATAAAGCCGCTCGGCCCACAGGACCGGCTGCAACGTCTGCTCCAGCTGGTCCGCGCACTCCGCACGCCGTGAGCGAATGGTCTGGATCAGCGCCCCTTTGCGCCGCGAAAGGATCGCTAGGTCTGCTTGCGAAGCCATTCGCGGTCCTCCGAAAGGTTTTCAATCGTCGCCTCGAACGGCTTCGGATGCGTCAGCGTGCGACGCAAGGTCAGGATCACCCACACCAGCACGGCGCCATAAAACACCGTGAAGCCCGTGAGCACCGCAAGGCGGGCGGTTTCCCAAAACAGATAAACGATGGTGAGCGTCGCAAACGACAGCGTCATCCCTCCCGCAAACACCGCGGCGCCGATCCAGATTAATATCTGGATCATGCGATATTTTTCCTCCTGCAGTTCGATCGAAACCAGCTCGACGCGCTCCTGCAGCGTCTTGATCAGGTTTTCGCCGAGGCCTGCGATGGATGCGATGAAGCCGGGGGATGGGGGAGGACGGTCGTCCATGATGGGCGGATGATTGGAGGGCGGCCCGTGGCTTGCGCCGCCGGGGAGGCTCAGTCGTTGCGGCGCAGGAATGCACCGAGAAGGACGCCCACGCCGAGGGCGATCGCCAGCGATTCATAAGGATGCGCCCGGATGACCGTGTCGGCCTGTCGTGCACCGGCGGTGATTTTTTCCCGGGCAACCTGGTAGCCCTCCTCCACCCTCTCTTTCACCTCGGCGAGACGCTCACGGATCACGCCCAGCTTTTCCGAGGAGCCCTCGGAAAGATTGGAGCCAAGCGTCTTTTCGGCTTCGGCGATTAAGGAGCGAAGGTGCTCCACGACTTGTTCAGGGGTTTCGATGGCGGTTTTTTTTGCGCTCATGGGAGGGGGATGGGTTTGTGGTTAAAGGAATTGAATCGCTTGCATTTATCACCGACCCCAACCCCTCCCATCAGTTCACGATCTGCCGATAGTTTTTTGCTATCAGGAGGTAGCGTGAGCCCGCCGCGGCCAGGCAGGCCGGCTCGCCGGCGCCACGCCTTCAGCCCGCCGGCAGCAGAAAATAAAAATCGCTGCCCTCGCCCGGCGTGCTCACGCAGGCGATCGATCCGCCATGCGCCACGACAATTTCCCTCGCAATCGCAAGGCCCAGCCCCGCGCCTTTTTTCCGCTGGTCCGGAACGCGATAAAAACGATCGAAGATATGCGGCAGGCTCTCCGGCGGAATCCCCGGCCCCCGGTCACGCACACCAAAGCGGATGAACCCGTCCGGTGCGGACCTCGCATACAACCCAATGGTCGTGTCCCGCTCGGAATACTTCGACGCGTTCGTGAGAAGGTTGATGAAGACGTGGCGCAGACGCTCGGCGTCGACGTTCACCGTGGTCAGCGAGGGGTCGACCTCCACCTCGATCGCCTGCCCCGAGGCCCCCGTGATCGCCCGCATCTCGTCCGCCACTTCGGCGAGAAGCGCGGCCACGGGCACCGGGCGGCGCTTCAGTGTCGACGCCCCGCCCTCAAGCTTTCCAGCAGGTAGCGCTGCTTTTCGTTGATGGGGCCGAAACTCTCCTCGATGAGCATGTGCACCGCCATGAGCAGGCTGGTGAGCGGTGTCTTGAGTTCGTGGCTCACGGTCGAGACGAGATTGCCCTTCACGTCGTCCAGTAACCGGAATTTGGTTACATCCTGCAAAATCACCGCGGCCCCGCCGAAGCCCGTGAGCGTGTCGCCGATCGCAAGGATGCGCGGGAGGTAGTGGCGTTCGCCGCCTTCCACATGCAGGGTGATCACGTGCTCGTAGCCGGTGGGCAGGTAATGGGTTCCCGTGAGGAGCACTTCCCTCAGCGGCTCCTGCAGCGCGGCGGGCAGTCCGCCGGCAAGCTCCGGCAAGGCGGCGATCGCCTCGGCGGCGGGGTTGCGCACTTCGTGATGACCGTCGGTATTCACGACAAACAGGGGATCGGGAGTGGAGGTGAGCGTCGCCTCCATGGTGCGCCGTGCGCGGGTCACCCGTTCGGTCATCGCATCGCGGTAGGCGCGCAACTTGGCCGCCATCGCGTTGAACGAACGCGCGAGCTCGCCGAGTTCGTCCTCCGTCGTCACCGGCACGTCGTGGTCGAGCCGGCCTTCGCCCAGCGCGGCGGCCGAGTCGTTGAGCACCTGGATCGGCTGGAGCAGCGAGCGCGCGAGCCGGTAGGAAAGGAACAACGAAAGCAGGATCGCGCCCACCATCGCCGCGATGAGAAAATTGATGCTCGCCCGCGCCAGACGCGCGGCGTTCGTCGCGGCGGTCTGCACCTCGGCGTAGTCACTTTGCGTGAGCTCCTCGAGGGTGGTCAGCATGCGAAAGAGCAGGGCTTCCGTTTCACGCAGCGCAGGGAGGGATGCGTCGCCGCCGTCCTCGATCGAGGCCTTCGCCAGTTTTTCGAAATGGGTGAAGCCGTCGTCGAGCTTCTCCAGCAGGGCCGTGCGGGCCGTGCCGGCGGAGACGAGCGACTGCTCCATGAACTGTTTTTGAAACCGCGCCCGCTGGCTGGCATAGGCCCGGCGCGCGCCCGCGAGGTCCCCCCGCTTCGCCGTCGTGAGCGCACCCGCCATGTTCGACAGCGCATCGCGCATTTCATAGCCGCCGATCATCGCTCGGTAGTTCGCGGTGAGGTCCTTTTCCAACGAGAGCGCGAGACTTCGATAGAGCAGGGTCGTCACCCCCGATACCAGGATGAACAGCAACAGCAGCGGGAACAGTCCGAGATAAAGACGGGTGCGCAGCATGGTTGGCGCGCTAGATCAGCCCGAGCTTCTGGCGTTTGCGGTAGAGCGTCGCCGGATCGATGCCAAGGATCCGCGCGGCGTCGTCGAGCGTCTTGGAAAAACCGATGACCCGGCGGATGTGCTCCGCCTCCAGCTCGTCGAGCGTCACGCGCCCCCCCACCGCCACGCGGGAATCCGCCGGCGTGGAAAATTCCTCGGGCAGGTCCTCGAGCGTGATCTCCTCCCCGGCCGCGAGAATGACCGCGCGCTCGATCACGTTGCGCAGTTCACGCAGGCTGCCCGGCCAGGCATAACGGGCAAAGGCTTCGTCCACCTCCGGGGAAAAACCCTTGATTTTTTTTCCGATGCGGCGCGCAAAGAAATCGAGGTAGCCGTTCGCGATGCGACGGACATCAGCCGGGCGGTCGCGCAGACCGGGAAGGCTGACGGTGATGACATTCAGCCGGTAGAAGAGGTCCTCGCGAAAACGCCCGGCTTTCACCTCCTCGGCAAGGTTGCGATTGGTCGCGGCGATGACGCGCACATTGGCCCGGCGGACACGCGTCTCGCCAACGCGTTCATATTCGCGCTCCTGAAGCAGGCGCAGGAGCTTCGGCTGAACCTCCATCGGCATCTCGCCAATCTCGTCGAGAAAGAGCGTGCCTCCGTCAGCCGTGGCCACCTTGCCCAGCGTGTCGTTGACCGCTCCGGTAAAGGAACCCTTCACGTGCCCGAAGAGTTCACTTTCCAGCAGTTCTCTTGAGAGGCTCGGGCAGCTCACGGTGACAAAGGCGCACTCCTTCTGTGCGCCCCGCTTGTGCACCTCCCGCGCCAGCACGCTCTTGCCGGTGCCGCTGGGGCCGAGGATCAGGATGCTCGCGGAGGTTTCTGCCGCTTTGAACGCGATCGCCAGCGTGCGCTGCATCGTGACTTCTTCGGAGGTCAGGTCGACCGGAGGCGACTCCTCGTTGAGTTGCGACTCGAGTTGCTCGACCCGTTTTTCGAGGCGGCGGTTGCGGCTGACCCTGTCGAGGACCTGGCGGATCTGCTCGGGCGTGAAAGGCTTCGGGATAAAGTCAAAGGCCCCGCGACGCATCGCCTCGACCGCGGTGCTGATGTTGGCGTAGGCCGTGAACATCACGATCGGCAGCGTCGATTGCACCTTGAGCAGTTTTTCCAACACCGCGAGGCCGTCCTCGGTTCCGAGTTTCAGATCGAGAAAACACGCGTCGAACGACTCCGTTTCCAGTTCCTTGAGCGCACGCATGCTGGTGGGAACCCCGATGGACTCGTGC
>JAQSWS010000078.1 GCA_029266495.1 Rariglobus sp.
ACGGCGCTGAGATAGAGATATTCGTTGAGTCCGACGGTCATTTGACGTCCTCCAGGCCTTCAAATTTTTTGCTGAGCACGATCACGCCGAGCATGGCGATCAAGAGAAGGAATCCGACGATCTGCACGGGGAGCAGGTAGGTCGTGAAGAGTTGTTCGCCATAGGCGCGGAGGCTGGCGCCGACCGGAACGGCAGCGGAGGGCGTGTCGTAGGCAATGGCCTCTTGCGCGCCTTTCTTTGCGAACGTCGCCAGGCCGAGCACGAGCAGCACAAAGGCGAAGGAGCCGGCGACGATCGTCGCTTTTTTGAAGGGCTTCCGGTCGCCGCCATGGCTGTCGAGCAGCATGACGATGAAGAGGAACAACGCGACGACCGCGCCCGCGTAGACGAACACCATGAGCGCGGCCAGCAGGAAGGCGTCGAGGAGGACGAAGAGCGCGGCGACTCCGACGAGACTCACCAGAAGGCTGAGCGCGGAGGCGACGGTGTTCTTGGTGAGCACCACCGCGAGCGCGGAGCCGGCGGTCAGCGCGGCGAAGAGATAAAAGAAGAGGTCGGACATGACGGGAGGGAAAGTAGCGGGTGGTGAGTAGCGGGTAGCGAGCAGTCGGAGAGAAGCGTGGTTTGCGTTTTGCTGGGTCGATATGCTCGCTACTCGCTACTCGATGCTCGCTACTTCAAAGATCAATGCTCGTTGCCGTGTTCTTCGGCGGCTTTCTTTTTGTCCCACTTGAAGTGCGCGTCGGGAAGCGTGCCGCCGAGTTCGTAGAGCTTGTCCTTGTGGTTGACCATCTCGGCGCGGGTGTAGCCAGACAGGGAGAACTGGTTTTGCAGCCAGATCGCCTCCTCGGGGCAGACTTCCTGGCAAAGGCCGCAATAGATGCAGCGCAGCATGTCGATGTCGAAGGCCTGCGGGGCGCGCTCAACGTGGGCGTTGGGGGAGTCCTCGGGAATTTCACCGGGGGTGATGCGAATCGCCTTGGGCGGGCAGACGAATTCGCAGAGCTGGCAGGAGACGCATTTTTCGCGGCCGTTCGGATCCTTCACCAGTGTGGGGACGCCACGATAGTTTTTGGAGATCTCGGGGCGTTGCTCCGGATACTGGAGCGTGACGGGCGGCTTGAGGAGATGCTTAAACGTGGTCTTCAACCCGCCGATGATCTGCGGGATGTAGGTGCGCTCGGCGAAGGAGAGCGGTTTGCGTTCGACTTGAATGACGGCCATGGCGCGGGAAAGGGTTGGGCGATTACTTTTGCAGCAGGGCGATGCCGAGCGTGTAGAGGATCAGGTTGGCGATCGCCAGCGGCAGGAGTTTTTTCCAGCCGATGTTCATCACCTGGTCGTAGCGGAAACGGGGCAGCGTCCAGCGCACCCACATGAAGAAGAAGATCGAGAAGACGATTTTCCCGAGGAAGATCGCGATACCCAGCAGGCTCATGAGGATGGGCTGATCGGCGATGTGCAGCCAGCCCGCGAGGGTGGCGAGCGGCATGCCGGGGAGCGGATTCCAACCACCGAAAAAGAGGAGAATGAAGACGGCCGAGCCGATGATCATGTGGCAGTATTCAGCCACGAAGAAGAGCGACCACTTGAAGGCGCCGTATTCGGTGTGGAATCCGCCGACGAGGTCGGACTCGGACTCGGGCATGTCGAACGGCTGGCGGTTGGTCTCGGCGAAGAGCGCGACCAGGAAGATGAATGCGGAGAGCGGGAAGTAGAAAATATACCAGACGCTGCCCCACGCGAGGCCGACGCCCGACTGGAGTTCGACGACACGGAAGAGGCTGAGGGTGCCTTCGCCGCCGGGGGCGTTGATCCAGAGGAACACAGGCAGCACGGAAAGCGTCATCGAAAGCTCATACGAGATCAGCTGGGCCGAGGCGCGCACGCCGCCGAGGAACGGGTATTTGGAATTTGAGGCCCAGCCGGCGAGGATCACCGCATAGACACCGAGTGAGGAAACCGCGAAGACGGCGAGCAGGCCGATATCGACGTTGGCGAGAACAAGCGGGATGAGTTTGCCGGCGGAATCAAAGTAGGCGCCGAAGGGAACGACCACGACGGTCGAAAGCGCGGGAATCATCGCAAGGATGGGCGCGGCGATGAAGTAGAACTTGTTTACGTGCGCCGGAACCGGATCCTCTTTGAAGACGAACTTGCCGCCGTCGGCCGCGAGCTGGAACAGGCCGAGGCGCTGGAGAACGCCAATGCCGGGGACCCACGCGAGAATCGGGGCGAGCGTGCGGTTGGGACCGGGACGACCCTGGAGCCACGCGGAGATCTTGCGCTCGGCCATCGAGCAGGCGGCGGCGAGCGGGAACAGCACGAGGATCACCGCCGTGCCCTGAAGCACGAGGCGGATCCATGGCTTAATTTCGAAATAAAAGTCGAACATGACAGCGCGGCTGGGTTAGACGGTCGCGGCGACGGGCGCAGCGGGCTTGAAGTGGAGGGTTTCGCCTTCAACAAAGGACAGACCAGCCCAAGGCGTAGCGTCCAGGAGCAGGCCGGTCTCGGGAATGTTCTTATAGAGCATCGTGGCGAGCGCGGGCGTCTCGGTCGCGATGACCGGCCAGAGCGTGCCGACCTCGGACGGCAGCGCAGCGCCACCCGCGGCGGCGGTCAGCGCGGAGAGAACCGTGAGATCGTTATGCGCACCGGTAAGGCCGGGAACGGCCTGGGCAAACTTCTGGATGCGGAACTGCTGGTTCACGAACGTGCCGGCTTTTTCGAAGACGGTGAGCGTGGGCAACACGACTTTTGCGGCGAGGCTGGTGGCGTTGGCGTGGGTCCCGAGATAAACCACGCTGATCTTGGCGAGCTGCGCGGCGGTGAGACCGGCCGCGAGAAGGTCTTCGTTGATCGCAACGACGGTCTTCACCTTGCCGGAATCGATCTCGCCGGAGAGCTGCTTGAGCTCGGCGCAGGGAAGCTGGGAAATCAGGCCGGTGACGAGCGCACCGCGGACGTTCGGGTTGCGGTCGGCGGAAATGAGAAGCTTGTCGCCCTCCCCTGCCCGCTTCACCAGGTGAGCCTGCGCGCCGAGGGCGGCGGCGAGCTTCTTGGTGAGAAACTGTTCCTCGACCGAGCTGCGGCCGGAACCGACGACGGAGATGGCACCGGCGGATGTTTTGAAAATCGAGGCGGCTTTTGCGACGAGCGCCTCGAGGCTTTCGACGGCCTTCAGACGTTCGGCGGACTGCACCTGCTTGTAGAGGATGCGGCCGGAGTCGGGCATCCACGTGTCGTTGACCTCGTCATTGCGGCGAGGAGTGATGCGATAGATGACCCCTTCGCGCGACCAGACGACGGAGTTCACGCCGACGGAGGACTCGGTGCAGATGGAGTTCGTCTGCTTGAGGAACCACACGCGCATCTTGAAACGGAAATCCGTCGAGGTGAGCGCGCCGACCGGGCAGATATCGACCGTGTTGAGCGAGTAGTTGTGGTCGAGCTTGCGGTCGGGATGGCAGGTGAGCGTCGAGTAGCTGCCGCGGTCGACGAAGCCGAGGACATCTTCCTTGGCGATGTCCTTGGAAAAACGGATGCAACGCGAGCAGAGCACGCAGCGTTCGTCGTCGAGGGTGACGCGGGGTCCGAGCTGGGTGCGCTTGGGCTTGACGTTCTTCTGCTCGATGAAGCGGGAGTAGCCGCGACCGTAACCGGTGGCCTGTTCCTGGAGTTTGCATTCGCCGGCCTGGTCGCAGATCGGGCAGTCGAGCGGGTGATTGATGAGGAGGAACTCCATCACGCCTTCGCGGGCGTCCTTCACCATCGGCGAAGTCGTCTTCACATGGAGGCCGGGGGAAACGGTGGTGCCGCAACCGATCTGGGGGCGCGGGATCCAGTTGATCTTCTGCTTCCCGGTGGCCGGGTCCATCACGGGCGCCTTGGTGGCGGGATCGACGGCGGGCATGCCCATTTCGATCAGGCACATGCGGCAGTTGCCCACCACGGCGAGCTTCGGGTGGTAGCAGTAGTGAGGCACGTCAACGTTCACGAGGCGGGCGGCTTCGATGACGTTGGTGCCCTTGGGCACGGCGATCTCCTTGCCGTCGATGTTGACGGTCACGAGGTCGGGTTTGGCAGGCTGGATCATTGCGAAAGAGAGAAGAGGTTGAGCTCTAGGTCAGACGAGGACGGTGCGGTCGGCGGGAAGGGTTTTCTTCACCTCGGAGTAGGCGTCGAACTCGTCCTTGAATTTGATGATGAAGCTCTGGGTCGGCCAGGAGCAGGCTTCGCCGAAGGCGCAGATGGTGCGGCCGGGGATCTGGTCGGCGACGCTCTTGAGGAGCGCGCCGTCTTGCGGACGGGCTTCGCCGTGGACCATGCGGGCGGAGATTTTCTTCATCCATAGCGAGCCTTCGCGGCAGGGCGTGCACTGGCCGCAGGACTCGTGGGAGTAGAACGCGTTGATGTTGGCGAGGGCTTCGACCATGTTGACGGTGTCGTCCATGACGATCACGCCGCCGGAGCCGCCCATCGAACCGATCATCGCGAGCGAGTCGAAATCCATGGGGACGTCCTCGACGCCCCAATCGTAGTCAACCATGTCGGGACCGACCTTGCGCTTGCCTTTGTAGCGTTCGCCGAAGCGGAGAACTTTCGCGGATGAGCCTCCGGGAATGACCGCCTTGAAAGTGCGTCCGGGGAGCGGGCCGCCGCAGATATCGTTGAGGAGCACACCCATCGTGATGGTGCCGGCGGGGAACTCGTAGTAACCGGGGCGTTGAACGTGGCCGGAAACGCAGAAGATGCGCGTGCCGGTGTTGCCGGGCGTGCCAATCTTGGAATAAGCCTCGCCGCCGTGTTCGGCGATGTAACGGACGTGGCAGAGCGTCTCGACGTTGTTCACGATCGTCGGGCACTGGTAGAGGCCGAGGACGGCCGGAAAATAGGGAGGCTTGATGCGCGGATTGGCGCGCTTGCCTTCGAGCGACTCGATGAGACCGGTCTCTTCGCCGCAGATGTAGGCGCCGGCACCGCGATGGACGTAGATTTCGCAGCTGTAGCCGGTGCCGAGGATGTTGGGACCGACGAAGTTTTTGGCACGGGCCTCGGCGATCGCTTTTTCAAGAATGCGGGCGCCTTCGGGCATCTCGCCGCGGATGTAGATATAGGCCTGTTTAACGTTGTTCGCGAAGCAGCTGATGATCGTGCCTTCGATCAGCTGGTGCGGATCCTGATGCATGATGTAGCGATCCTTGAAGGTGCCGGGCTCGGATTCGTCGGCATTGACGATGAGGTAGATCGGCTTGCCGCTCTTGCGGTCAACCAGCCCCCACTTCACGCCACAGGGGAAGCCGGCGCCGCCGCGACCGCGCAGGCCGGATTTTTTGACCTCGTCGATGAGTTCCTCGGGCTTGCGGGTGACGGATTTTTTGAGGACCTCGTAGCCGCCGTTGCGCAGGTAGCAGTCGATGTCGTTCGTATAACCGGGCTCGTCGATGTGCTTGAAGATGATGCGGTGTTGTGCGGGAGCAGGCATGGCGATGAGCGTAAGGATTACTTGCGGGCGGCGGCCTCGGCCTTGATCTGGTCGGAGAGCTGTTTGGCTTTGGCGACGTCCACGTTCTCGTGGAGTTTTTCGTCGATCATGACGACGGGCGCGGTGCCGCAGGAGGCAAGGCACTCGACGAACTCGATCGTGACCTCGCCATCAGGCGAAATGTGGTTGGTGCCGAGGCGGGTGTTGAATTCCTTCTCGAACGTTTCGCAGGTTTTGTAGCCACCCTTGAGCGCGCAGGAGAGCGTGCGGCAGACCTTGACGTGACGGCGGCCGATGGGCGCGCGGCGGAACATCGGGTAGAACGTGACGACTTCGAGCACGTTGATGAGTTCCAGCTCCAGCTTCCTGGCGATCCAGGCGATGGCCTCGTCGGAGATGTAACCGGCGTCCTCCTGGATGAGATGCAGGAGCGGCAGCGTGGCGCTGCGCTTCACCGGATAATGCGTAATGACTTCGTCGATACGCTGGAAGGTTTCGGGCTTGAGATTCATTGCTGTCGGAAAGTAGCGGGTAGTGAGTAGCGGGTGGCGAGTGGATCGGATCGCGGGATGCGGAAGTTTTTCAGGTGGTTCGTATGCTCACTACTCGCTACTCGATGCTCGCTACTTGGTTTGATGATCACCGGTCGCACTCGCCCATCACGAAGTCGAGGGAGCCGAGGATCGAGACGACGTCGGAGACCAGGTTGCCTTGGCAGACCTTGGGGAGGATGGAGAGATTGCAGAAGCTGGGGCTGCGGATCTTCATACGGTAGGGCACGCCGCCGCCCTTGCTCACGATAAAGAAGCCGAGCGCGCCCTTCGGGTTTTCGGCCTCGAAATAGACTTCGCCAGCGGGCATCTGCGGGCCTTCGGTCACGATCATGAAGTTGTTAATCAACTCTTCCATCGAGGTGAGGACCTTGTCCTTGCGAGGGGCGAAGATCTTGCGGGCATCCTCGGCGTAGAACGAACCGCCCGGGAAGTTCTTGAGGACCTGGCGGACGATGCGGACCGACTGGCGCATCTCCTCGCCACGGCAGAGATAACGGTCGTAGCAATCACCCTTCGTGCCGACGGGGACGTCGAACTCGTATTGTTCGTAGCCGGAGTAGGGCTTGTCCTTGCGGAGGTCAAACGCGACGCCGGAGCCGCGCAGGTTGGGGCCGGTGAGGCCGTAGCTGATGGCGTCTTCCCTGGAGATCACGCCGACATCCTGCGTGCGGTCGGTGAAGATTTTGTTACGCGTGAGGAGATTCAGAATCTCTTCGAGGATGGGGAGAAACTGGTCGCAGAACTTGCCGACGCGGTCATTCCAACCCTCGGGCACGTCGCGGGCGACGCCGCCGATACGGGTGTAGCTGGTCGTGAAACGGGCGCCGGTGAGCTCTTCGAACAGCTTGTAGAGCTTCTCGCGCTCCTCGAACGAGTAGAGGAACACCGACCACGCACCGACATCGATGCCGTAGGCACCGAGACCGAGCAAGTGGGCCGAAATACGGGCGAGCTCGCAGCAGATGACGCGGATCGCTTCGCAGCGGGCCGGCACCTTGAGGTTGGCGAGTTTTTCAACAGCGATGGCGTAGGCGACGTTGTTGGCGAGAGGTGCGAGGTAGTCCAACCGGTCCGTGTAGGGCACGAACTGGTTGTAGGTCATGTTCTCGGCGATTTTTTCGTCGCCACGGTGGAGATAGCCGAGAACCGGGTCGCATTGCGTGACGATCTCGCCATCGAGTTCGAGTTGGAGGCGGAGCACACCGTGGGTGGAGGGATGCGAGGGTCCCATGGCGAGGGACATCTTCTCGGTCTGGAACTCCTGCGCGGCGGCGTCGGCGGTCTTGGCGGCGTTGTCGGGAAAGGCGTATTCGGTGGCCATCGGAAATGGGTGCGTGGGCGGCGGGTTGCGGTGGGCGGCGATGGTCACGAGTTATTCGGACGCGGGTTTTTCGCGGCGCTCGGTCCAGCTCTCGTCTTTGGCGCGGGGCTCTGCGTCGGTCAGGTTGATCTCGCCTGGCGATGCAACGAAGGGGCCGCCCATCATCGGGGCGGGTTTGACGGAGGCTTTCGTGAGGTCGGCGACCTCAAGGTCGGGCAGCGGCGTCTGGATGCCGGCCAGCGGGAAGTCCTTGCGCAAGGGGTGATAGGGATAGCCGTCCCACATCAGAATGCGGCGGAGGTCGGGATGGTTCTCAAACTTGATGCCAAATAAGTCGTAGGTCTCGCGCTCATGCCAGTTGGCGGTCGCCCAGAGGTCGCTCACGGTCGGTGCGACCGGGGCTTCGTCGTTTGCGCAGTCGGCGGCAAGGCGAACGTAACCGTGGTGGGAGGTTGAATAGACGTGCCAGACAACCGTGAAACGCGGGGTGACATCCACGCCGTTGTCGATCGCGGTCACATCCACGAGGAAATCGTAGGCAAACTCGTCGCGCAGGTATTTAAGTGCGGCGCGAGCCTCGGCGACCGGCAGGTTAAGCGCCGGATGATCGCCGCTGGGGCGCAGGGTGGCGGCAGGAAACTTGGACTGAAGGGCGGCGGTGACGTCGGCGGGCGCGGTCATGGGAAAAGCGGTGTGCGAAACGGAGACGCGTTGGAGGAGTTAGGCCGAGGCGAGGAGCTGCTTGGCCGAGGGTTCTTTTTTGATCTTGGACTGGAGCTTGATCAAAGCATCCAGAAGGGCCTCCGGGCGCGGCGGGCAACCGCTGATGTAAACGTCAACCGGGACAATCTGATCGACGCCTTGAAGCGTGGCGTAGCTGCGATACATGCCGCCCGAGCTGGCGCAGGCGCCCATCGCGATGACCCACTTCGGCTCGGCCATCTGATCATAGATGCGACGGACGTGCGGGGCCATTTTGTAAGTGACGGTTCCGGCAACGATCATGCAGTCGGCCTGACGGGGCGAAAAACGGAACACCTCGGCACCGAAACGGGCGATGTCGAAACGGGAGGCGGCAACGCCCATCAGTTCGATGGCGCAACAGGCAAGACCCATCGGCATCGGCCACACGGACGAGCTGCGCAACCAGTTGATGACCGCGTCGGCGCGGGTGACCACGATATCGCCTTCGATCTTCGTGTTGTAGGCCAGTTCATTGTTAGCGGAAACCATGGTCGTAGGTCGTGGTTAAAGGTCGTAAAAGGCGAAACCGTAGCACCCGCGCAGGGTCGCGCAAGACGCATTTCGGAAACGCAAGCCGTATGAGCAGAGCGAGCGCCGAACACCAGATTTTCGCCATTGACCCGGGCGAAGTGAAACGGCTTCCTCTGCCCTTCGCCCATCGGACGGTCCTCGTTTTCGAGGCCCGCCCGAACATCAACGGAGAGGTGGCAGAGTGGTCGAATGCGCTCGCTTGGAAAGCGTGTGTAGGGAAACCTACCGAGGGTTCGAATCCCTCCCTCTCCGCCAGTTTTAAAGAATAAAAAACCCGGTCCATCAGACCGGGTTTTCTTGTTTTAGCGGTGAGGGTTACGTCCGAATCGGACGCCTCCGAAACAGCGCGACAATACCTCCGGTGGCCAACAATACCACGATTCCAAAGCCCATTCCTGACCGGCGGGCAGGCGAGACCTCCAGTTGCAACTCGAGGGGTGCCCCTCCGTCCACCTGCAGGCTGCGCGTAAAAATCAACACCCGTCCCTTCTCGGGCAGCGTCACGTCGATCGCTCCCGGCGCCGGCTCGGTCGCCAGTTGCTGGTCAACAATCCGGCCCGCGATACCGCGCAACGCACTGTTCTCCTCCACCGTGTTCCCCATGAGCAACTGGTCGGCCTGCTGCGGATCATAATTCATGCGCCCTTGCAGGAACGGATTCAGGTTCGCCGCCTGCTCCAATTGCTCGTTCTTCGTGGCTCCGCCACCGGTATTATCCAGGTAAAGCTTCTGCCGGCGCGTGTTCAAACCCAGCACGGCCTGCTGCGTTTTGAGCGCGCGCAACTGCACCCGGGCGTCCTCGTTGGTCGCCTGGTCGAGCGCGTTCGCATTGAACGCCCGGCTGAGCACCTCGCCCGCCTGTTGCTGCTGACCCTTTTGCAACAGCACGTTCGCCTCGGTGATGAAATCCGTCGCCTGCTTCACCTCCGCCGCGCGCTTGGAGACGATCAGCGACTGGTAATCACCCAGCCCAAAACTGCCCGCCGCCTCTTCCTCGCGCAATTGCAGCCCGCCACCATAGCCGTCCAGTGCGTAGCCGGCCGGGATCACCACGCGCCACGACACGTTTTCCAGAGGCACATTCAATCCCGGCCCGCGCAACGCGACCCGCGCGCCCTGCGCCTGTGTCACCGCATAAACGATCCGCACCTTCGCCACGCGCCCGGCGGCGGTGCTGGGCATGACGTGGAACAGATACTCGTCGCCTTCACGCACCACCGAAACGCTCTCGCCGTTCACCAGGGTGTTGAACAACCGCGAGCCCTCGGGCAACCGCACGCGCAATGTGCTCTTCTCAACCACCTCGACGCTCAGCTCGGCCGCCGTGAGGAACGAGCCCTCGGGCGAGAACACCGTGGTCAACTCCCCCCCGGTCACTCGCAGTTTCAACGCATCCGCCACCTCATGCCGGCGCACCGTGATCTCCAGCGGCTTCTCCGGCTCGGCCACCCGGAAAGCCAGCGCAGGCACACTGCGATCGCCGCGGTCCTGCAGCCCGGCCGGCACCGCCGCCCAGTCGATCCGTTGCCAGCCGCGCGGCGTTTCCGCCACCTCCAGCTCCAGCCGGCCTCCGCCGCGCACCGCCACGAACTGGACGGCCTGTCTCACATTTTCGAATACCGGCGTCGCCACCTGTTCCCTGCCCTGCTCGCGCCCCGCCTGCGCCTGGAACTCGATCTGCACCTCGGTCTCGCCGACGATCCCGCGCTGGAACCGGATCTCCCAACGCTCCGGCTCACCCGCCACCGCCGCAAAATCGCTCACGGCCGGACCCGTTGCCCGCACGGTCCTGGCCTGCTCCGCGCTCAAGCCGGGCAGCCGCACGCGCAGAATTTTCACCGCGGCATTTTCCACCTTATACTTGAGACCGATGCGGGTGAGCGTCTGCCCTTCGCGCGCCGTCACCTCCTGCAACGCCTGCACCGTCACCCATGGCTCGAGCGCCTCGATGCCGACCGCCAGCGCCCAGTCTTCCTGCAACAGGCGGAACGCCAGCGCGCCCGGCCGCGTGTTGCCCACCGTGCGCGGGTCTAGCTGCGACACATGAGTGCGCTCCATCGCCTGCAGGCGCAGCCCCTTTTCCGGCACCAGTTGCAACTCCCCCGTGTGCCGCGTTGCCTCGCGCACCAGCACGCGCGGCACCGTCCAGCTCGCCTGGGCCGCCGGAGCCGGACCCGCCAGCGTCAGCGCAAAACGCTGTTCACCGATCGTGCGCCCGTTCAAATGCAACGTCACCACCCGCCGCGCCGCCTCACGCGCCTCGGTCCAGTGGCTCAGCGCCGGTCCGCTCAGCGATTCCACTTCCAGTCCGTCAGGCAGGGCAAAGCTCAGCTTGAACAGACCCACCCTCGTGATCGCCACGTTAAGATCGGCCGCCAGCACCAGCCGGTCCGCTCCGAATGAAAGCACCTGCTTCGTCATCACGCGCACCTCGGGCGCCACCGGGGCGACGCGCAACGTCACCGTGCCGCCGTCGCCACCATACCGATACACCTGCTGCAACACCGCCAGCGGCTGGCCGTCGCGGCTCTTCGGCAGCAACGTCGCGTCAAAGTCCTCCATGTTGACCGGTGACAGCCCCTCGGACTTCACGCCCTCCGGCTGGGCATCTCCACCAAATGCCAGCGCCACCATGCCGACCTCGCCCGACGCACCGTTCACCCGCACCGGGCGCAGCGCCAGATCGTAGGGAAGCGCGGCCGTGCCACGCTGCAGCTCGACAACGATGCTGAATGCCTCCGCCTGCGCCGGCTCGATCGCCACCTGCAGCCGCCGTGTCCCGGGATTGAACCGCCACGCACCCGCCGGGCCCTTGCCCACTTCACCGACCGTGAACCCCTCCGGCACCTCGAGCTCGAGCGCCGCCACCCGTCCCTGCACCGGTCGCACCGTGACGCGGGTGTATCCATTGACCACGCCCGGCCCGGGGGTGAACAGACTCGCCGTCTCCGCGTAATACTGCGTCGTCTCCGCCGAGAGATTTCGCTTCTGCGGCGTGAACTGGATCACCGGCGCCCCCGCCGGCCCGAGCACCAGAGTCGCTCCGCTCCGCCCTGCGGCGAGCGCGGTCTCCGGCAATACCTGGACGGCCGCCGGCGATCTGAATTCCCAGCCGCCCTGGTCGAGCTGGATCGTGATGCGCTGCACCGCCGCCGGACCGGTCGGGAGGGCCAGGGTTTGAGTAATGTCCGGCACCGGCAGCTCAAACTTCACCCGCGCCGGCAGCGTGCCTGCGCGTTCCATCGAGACAACGTAGGCCGCCGTGCCTTCGCGCACGATCTTGCCGACGCGCAGCCCTTCGCCGGAAAACTGCGTCAGCACCGCCGGCGCCTTCAACAGCAGGAAACTGTCGCCCGGTGCGCCGCGCACCGTGAACTCCACCTCGGCGAACAACCGGCCGTCGCGAATCTCCCAGCGTTGCACGAGAGACTGGGCCGCCTTCGCGCTTTCTTGCATCCACGGATCGGATACGGGCGCCGCCTTTTCGGCGCGCGCCTCGGGTGCCCCCAGCCCCAGCGCCACGCCCGCAAGCAGCACGGCGATCAGCAACGGAGCCGCCTCCGCCGGTCCTTCGTTTTCAGGCCCGTCCCCGGAGTCTCCGCTGCGCCAGGTCCGCCAGGCCCTCCAGGAGCGTCGCAATCCCGGCAGGAGCCCGAACAAAAACACCGCCGCCGCAATCATCACGAAAAACCCCACCGCACCAAGGCGCTGGGCCAGCAAGCCCAGGCTCAACAACACACCACCGGCAGCCGCAAACAAACCACCTGAAAAACGCCCCCGGAGCAGCGACGCACCCAGCAATAGCAGCCCAACCGCCGCCGCCGCCACACCCGGCCACGAAACCATCGCGCGCCACGACTCGACATTGGCCACCTCGATCGTCACCGCCGTGTCAGCCGGCACCACCGTCGCCGCATAATCGACATGGCCCAGATTCACCCGCCGGCTGCCTGCCGCCTCCAGCGCCATGCCCAGCGCAAACACCACCGCGACCGCCCCTGCGAGCAGGCCGAAGGGCAACCACCGCCCCGACTGCGCACGCAGCGCCAGCACCGCGGCCGCCACCAGCAGCATCAATGCGATCACCACTCCGCGCCCGCGCTCCGACAACCATTCAAAACCGCGTTCCGTCAGGTTCGGTCTCACAAGCTCCGCGTTCCCGCGTCCCGTGACCAGCAACCGGCCCGAGTCCGCGTGCAACGTCCACTCGCCGATCACCATCGGCGCCGACATTTTTGGCGCCGCCACCGTCACGTGACCGGCAGACCCACCCGCCGCCTGGCCGAGTCGCAACACGACGTCGACCGGCTCGTTCGGGTTCAAGCGCGGCGGCAACGGCACCAGCGTATGCCCGCCATCGGCACGCGCGTTGACCACTTCGCCGTCCACGCGAGCCTCCCAAAGCTTCACCCCCGCGGGCAGTTCAAGCCGCAGCGCCTTGCGCCCGCGCGTCTTCACAAAAAAGCGCGCCTCCGTGACCACCTGCCCGTCACGCGCCACCTTGCTCGACAGCTTCGCAAAATCCACCACCTGCTCGACCGTTTCGCCCGGTTGATACCATTCCATGCCCAGCTCCAGCGTGAACGGCCGCGCCGTGTATTGGTAAACCGCCAGCGACGGCGAAGTCGTCAAGAGTCGCAGTTCCGCCGGCAGCTCCAACGGCTCCAGCTTGAGCAACGCGCCCTCTGCTTTTTTGATTTCGTTTTTCACCTGCAACGGGCTGACCACCTGCAAAAAGCCGCGCTCCGACTGCACGCCCAGCGGACGCACCTCGCCGGGATGGATGACACCACCCCGCGCGCTCATCGGCTGCTCAAAGGTCACCAGCAGCGTCGCCGCGCCCAGCACCGGTTGATGCAGCGCCACGATCACCTGGTTGCCCTCGCGACGCCATTCCCGCCGCACGCCCTGGCCCGTCACGTCGATGTTACCCACCGTCGCCGGCACCTCGATCCGCCACTCGCCCGCCGGCGCGCCGATCACGAAATAATTGATCAACACGCTCCCGTAAACGACGCCCTGCTTGAGCGAATACAGGTGAAACACATCCGCCTGCACGCTCTGCCCGAGCGCCTCGATCTTCACGGCCGCCGCCCAGCCCGCCTCGCGCAACCGCCACGCCTGCTGCAAGCCCGCCGTCTGCCGCGGGAAATAACTCAACGGCACCTCAACCAGTTCGCGCGCCGCACCCGGCGTGATCCGATAGCCTGGCGCCGACACCGCGCCGACATGACCGCGCACCGACTTCGCACCCGGGAACGCCAGGGGAGCCAGCACCCACTCGCCCGCGCCCGCCGCCTGGTTTTTCTCCAGCCGCAGCCGCACAAGCTGCCGGCCTTCGACGGCCTTTTCGAAGAGCACCTTCAACGTGCGCCGTCCCTCACGCACCGCGCTCTCAACCGCGTAATCGGCCACACCCGCGCCCTGGACCGTCACCACCGCATAATCCTCCGGGACCTCCAGCGACCAGTCGCGCAACGGCGCCTCGCGCACGTCGAGCTCCAGGTCGGCGTTGATGATCCGGTCGGTCTCAGCGAGTTCATAGGTGACCACCGCCGACACCCCCACCTCGGGCAGGATCTGACTCGCGAGCACCCGATAGCCATGCTCCGCCGAAGGGAAACGGTAGACAAACACCTGGCGCGCCCCGGTCTCGACCGCGCCACCCGGGAACTGCTCCGGCGCGAGCTGCATCATCCCCTCGACCTCGGCGACCTCGAGCCGCACCGCACCCGTGTTGGCCACCCGCACGAACCCCGCATGACGCACCCCGCCCTCGGGCGTCAGCCGCACCGCCTCCGCCCGCACCGGAAATCCACCCAGCGCCGACTGGCTGCGCACCGTCAACAGACCTTCGCCCTCGAACGGACGGCTCAACTTTACCTCAAGCACGCGTCCCTCGCCCGGTAGGCCGCCTGCTTGCAGGCGCTCCGTAACGCTCCAGCCAAGCACGTTCGCGCCCTCGACACCGACGATCTCGCCCGGACCGTCGATCCGCAGACGCACCGCATTCAAAGACCCCTGCAAAATGCGAAAGGCGATCTGCGACGACTGCCGCAGCAACCCCGCCCCCACGCGCACCTCCGTCTGCTCCGCGCTTGTGAACGACAAAGTCTCCACGCCCGCCTCGCGTGTGCGTTTCCACGCCAGCGACGCCACGCCGCTGGCCGGCAAAAAGCCCTGCCATCCCGCCGCTGTCGCCAGAGGCACGACACTTTGCGCCGGATCAAACTCGACCCCGTTCGCCTCCAGCCCCGACAGCACCACCGGCACCACCGCGCCGGCCGGCATGCGAAAGTTCACCTTCCTCCAGTCACCCGCCTCACCCGTCGATGCGGCAAACGTCAGCTCCACCGTCACGGCACCCTTGCGATCAAAGACCAGATCGTAAGCCGCCGCGTTGCCCGACTTCACCAGCTCCACATGCCAGCCGTCTCCGGCCGCCGGCCCGTTCAGCGCCGCGCCACCCGACAACAGCTTCATCCGCGCCCCCTCCTGTTCGACGCGCGCCTGCGCCCGCAGTTTAAAATCAACGCTGCCCGCCGGTTCGTTGACCACCCCCGTGAGCTGCATCGCCGTCAATTCAGCATCCCGCCAGCCCGCCCCGCGACGCGCCAGCGTCACCTCGATGCGTGGCTCGCCCTGCACCATGAAGTCCAACCCGCCGACCGTGACCACGCCATTGGCCTGGGTTACGCGCAATTCGACCGTCGGATCCGGCTGCAGACGCACGCGTGATGAAAAACCCACCGCGTCACCCGCCGTGACCAGCAACAAACTCGTCGCTCCCGGCACCGCCGGAGAACGCATCCGCGTGCGCACCACCAGCTCGAGTGAACGCGCGGCCACCCCTTCCGTCATCACCGCGCGCAAATCGAGAAATCGTTTTCCCGCGGCCTCGCCCACGCCTTGCCGCACCGACCAGTCGCGCAAACCCGTGCCGGTCACCCCGGCAACTTCACCCTCGCCCGAAAGCCCCAGGGTGAGCACCTCGGCGCTGCCCTGGATCACACGCACGGCCAGCTTCACCTCGCTCGTGATTTCACCCGTGCCGACCAGCAGCATCTGCTCGGCCGTCGCCGTGAAAAACAACGGTGCCGGCGGTGGCACCCCCGTGGCCTCGACCACGATCTTGCCACCGGAGCCGGGCGTAAGGGCCGTCGTTACCGGCGCGGCGGCCGCGATCAGGTTTGCAACCAGGAGGCCGCTAAAAATCAGCAGGGGGCGGAGCATTTTCATAAAAGAAGGGAACAGGTCGGACGTGGGTGAAACCGGCGTCGTGATCATACGCGGCACGCGTCGATCAATTGCACCGGAGTTGTCATGGAATTGTCAGAAATTTGTCATGGCTCACTCGCCGGTCAGCCGGCGCGCCTGCCGGAACATCTGGATAAACTCGCCCACGCGCTGCGCCTGCGGATAAGCCGCGCCCAGCCCCTCGACCACGGGGGCAAACTCGTCCAGCCGCACCTGGCCGGCGAGCGCACCGCCCCGCAGTTTTTCAGCGAGAAACGCGGACGAACCCGCCAGTTGCAGCGAGGGTGTCGCGCGGACAAACGCAGGCGCCTGGGCCTCGTAGCCCACCGTCCACGCACGCTCGATGCGCTGCCCCGAACCCATGTCGAGAAAACGCACCGACACCTCACCCAGCTCGCCCTCTCCGTCTGGCCGCACCTCCACCTGATAAAGGGCCACCGCCGCCTCCTCCGCCGCGAGTTCGGCCGCGTCCACCGCATCGTTGCGGAAATCCTCGGTCTTCAACCGGTGCTGCTCAAAGCCGATCAAGCGATAACGTGCCACGCGCGCCGGGTTGAAACGCACCTGCACCTTCACGTCCTTCGCCGCCGGACGAAACGCGCCCGCCAGTTGCCGCGCAAACCCCGCATCCGCCTCCTCGGGCGAATTGAGGATCGTGTAACGCCCGTCGCCCTTGCGCGTGAGCGCCTCAAGCACGGTATCGTCGAGCCCGTCGGCGACCACGCCACAGGCATCAAATGCGATCCCATTTTGACGAAGCGCCTCCACACGCCCCGCCAGCGCCCGTGGGTCGGCATCCCCTAGATTGGCCGCGCCATCAGTGAGCAACACGATGCGATTTTGCGCCCCGGCCAGCTTTTGGCGCAGTGCCAGATCG
Organism: Rariglobus sp.; assembly: GCA_029266495.1. Classification (GTDB taxonomy): domain Bacteria; phylum Verrucomicrobiota; class Verrucomicrobiia; order Opitutales; family Opitutaceae; genus Rariglobus. The sequence goes on from JAQSWS010000078.1 coordinate 16,773, forward strand.
CCCGCGAGCGCGAGGGCTTCCTCCAGGTTGGTGCCGCCCTCGGCGGGAGTGCGCGTGGCGAGTTCCACGAGCTTCGCCACCTGGTCACCCGTCACACTCTCCGCCAGCAAACGCGGCGTGCGGGCAAACCCCACGAGCGTCACCCGATCATCCGGCCCCAGCAGAGAAGTGAGCGCGGTCAACGCCGCGCGCACCGTGGCCGCGCGATCCTCCCGCTCCATCGAACCGGATGTATCGAGCAACACGGTCAGCCGCAACGGCGTGCCCGCGCCGCGCCCGGCGGCGGGCACCTGCATGGCGATGCGCACCAGATTGCGCTGCTGCAGGAACGGATGCGCCGCCTGCTCGATCCGGCAGCTCACCGGCTCACCTGCGACCGGTGCAGGATCTCCATAGTCAAATGCGTTGTAGAACTCCTCCGGGCGAATCGTCACCGGATCGGGCGCCTGCCCGCTCTTCAAAGCCGCCTTCGCCAGCCGGAAGGACGCGTCGCTCACATGAAGTGAGAATGTGGATACCGATTCGGTCGCGGTCGAAATCTCCGCGCGGAGTTTTTCTAGATCCGGCCTTTCATTCACATCATACTCGTCCTGATACCGCTTCAAGATGGTGCGGATACGCTCAATATTCTTTGGCGTCTGCTCCACGATCAAAGCCGCGCCATCATAGACCACTGCGGTGCCTTCTATGCTAAAATCAACTCCAGCCTTCTGGAGAAATATCTGAATCGCCCGGGATTCGTTAACAGCCGTCAACTCTTCGCCGGACTCACCCAAAAGCTGCTTTAAAACCGTGTGGGAAATCGGAAAAAACTCATAGCTGAACTTTCCAGCCTGCTTACCCGGACGCACTACCACAGTATCGGCACCCACTTCGTAGCGATAACCCGTCGAGTCGGTGACAATATCCAAAATTCTGCCCAACGACAGGTTACGAAAAGTCATCGAAACGAGCGGATCCTTGTCCGTCGGATCAATCAGAACGATATTCGCCCCCGTATCCTTTTCATCGGAACGATCGTATTCCCCCGAAACCGAAGTCAGCGTCGAAACCACCTTTGAAAGCGGCATATCCTTAAAGGTGATATGGGGAATGATGATCTGATTTAGTTTTTGATAACCCGATCCGAAGGTCGGGTCGCCCCCTTCAGCTCGATTGATATCGCCTGCTAGATATTGGCTGGTGGCTTTTACTGATCTGGTCTCCGCGGCTTGCTTTTCAGCAGCTCTTATCTCTGCGATCACTTCATTTCTGGCCGCAAACCAG
>JAQSWS010000009.1 GCA_029266495.1 Rariglobus sp.
CGCAATGGCGCGGTGATCACCGGCAAGGTGAAAGAAGCCACGCTCGATGCCGAAAACGGGGTGAAAACCGCCGAGTTCCGCGCCGCGGGCAGCCTCACCGAGGCGAACCTCGAAAGCCTCCAGCGGACCAAGGTCTTTGAAGAGCCGCCGGTCTCCAACACCGTTTCGAGTCTTCTCCTGAATTTCCTGCCGATTCTTCTGATCATCGCCCTCCTGTATTTTCTTTTTGTGCGCCAGATCCGGCAGGCGGGCCGCGGTGCGATGAACTTCGGCAAGAGTCGCGCCAAGATGCTCGCGCGCGATCGTGACAAAATCACCTTCGGCGAGGTCGCCGGTTGCGACGAAGCCAAGGAGGAGGTTTCCGAGGTCGTCGAGTTCCTGAAGGACCCCAAGAAATTCCAAAAAATGGGCGGCAAGATCCCCAAGGGTCTGCTGCTCGTCGGCCCCCCCGGCACCGGTAAAACGCTTCTTGCGAAGGCGGTCGCGGGCGAGGCGGACGTGCCTTTCTTCAGCATCTCCGGTTCCGATTTCGTCGAGATGTTTGTTGGCGTCGGCGCGAGCCGCGTGCGCGACATGTTCGAGCAAGGCCGCAAAAACGCGCCCTGCATCATCTTCATCGACGAGATCGACGCGGTCGGCCGCCAGCGCGGCGCCGGTCTCGGCGGCGGCAACGACGAACGTGAGCAGACGCTGAACTCCATGCTCGTCGAGATGGACGGTTTCGACACCACGGAGGGCGTGATCATCATCGCCGCGACCAATCGTGCCGATGTGCTCGACCAGGCGCTCCTGCGCCCGGGTCGCTTCGACCGGCAGGTTTATGTCGATCTGCCCGACCTGGTGGGCCGTGAGCAGATCCTTCGTGTGCATGCGCGCAAGATCACCCTGTCGGATGACGTGAATCTTAACGTCATCGCCCGTGGCACGCCCGGTCTGTCCGGCGCCGATCTGGCCAACCTTCTTAACGAAGCCGCGCTTCTCGCCGCCCGTCGCAACAAGAAGAAAGTCGAGATGATCGACGTCGACGACGCTCGTGAGAAAGTCCAGTTCGGCCGCGAACGCCGCCGGGCGATGGACGAGGGCGAGAAAAAGCTCACCGCCTATCATGAGGCGGGCCATGCGCTGGTCACGGCCGTGCTCGATGACGGTCTTCTGCCGGTCCACAAGGTCACGATTATTCCTCGTGGCGGCAGCCTGGGCAGCACGATGTATATTCCGAGCAAGGACATCCTCACCCAGGAAAAGAAGCGCCTCGAAATCCGCATCGCCATCGGCTGTGCCGGTCGCATTGCCGAGGAATTGGTTCTTCAGGATATTTCCAACGGCGCCTCCGGCGACATCCGCCAGGTCACCAAGATCGCCCGCCACATGGTGTGCGACTGGGGAATGAGCCCTCTTGGCATGGTCGCCTACGGTGAAAGCAACGACACGGTGTTCCTCGGTCGGGAGATCACTCGCAACCAGCACTACTCCGAGGAGACCGCCCGCAAGATCGATGCGGAAATCACCCGCATCATCAGCGAGCAATACACCCGTGCCACGGAGATCATCAGCACGCACCGGCATGCCCTCGACAAGATCGCGGAGGCACTCCTCGAATACGAGACGATCGAGGGCAAGCATGTGATGGAGATTCTCAAAACGGGGGCAATCAGCTCGCCGGTCGTCCGCGAACTTCCCCCGGCGCTGCCCCTGCGTGGTGATGATAAAAGCGTGAGGAAGTCACGGGATACCTCCGAAGGCATCGGCGGTGCCCCGGCTCCCTCTCCGGCCTGAGCCGTTGCCAGACCGTCGGTTTTTGAAAGGCGCGGAGGCAATGTCCCTCGCGCCTTTTTTCTTTTGGGCGGGGGCGGATCACCATCCGCTGAAATCGGAGCTGAGCGCCCAAAGATAATTCTCGGCGGGCCCAGCGGTCCCGGCCTACCTTCAATTTCTCGCAATCCATGTCCCCCATCGCCTATTCCGCCCTCGGTCATCGCGCACAGCCGCCGACCATCGCCCGACTGATGACGCTGATGTTGGAGAATCCGAAACTGCTGTCCATCGCCGCCGGATTCACCGACACGAAGACGCTGCCGGTTTCCGTCGTGCAGGCCGCGGTGGACACGCTGGCGCGGAGGGAGGGCGATCCCGAGTATCTCCAATACGGGACCAACCAGGGCCGGCCCAAGTTGCGGGCGTTGCTCGCCGACCGGCTGCTTGCGCTGGAAACACCGTCCGACGCGGACGCGGTGAGAAAAAACGTCTTCGTCACCAATGGATCCCAGCAGGCGCTGTATCTCGCCATGCAGGTTCTCTGTGATCCGGGTGACATCGTCCTCGTGGACCGGCCCAGTTATTTCGTCTATTTGGAAATGCTGGCCGGCCTCGGCGTGCAAACGCGCTCGCTGCCGGTGGATGCCGCCGGACGGATCGATGGCCCGGCGTTGCGGACCCTGCTTGCGGACATGCGCAAGACGGGCGAGCTGTCACGGCTCAAGGCGGTCTATTTCGTGAGCTACTTTTCAAATCCCTCGGCGCGGAGCCTGGACGAGACCGAGAAGAATGCCATCGCCTCGGCGTTGACGGAGGCAGGTGCAATCGTGCCGGTTCTTGAGGACGCGGCGTATCGGGAACTCTACTACGAGCGGCCGCACCCGGCGCGCAGTGTATTGAGCCTGCCGTCCTGGTCGGCGTTTCCGAGACTCTACTTTTCCACGCTGACCAAGACGTTCGCGAGCGGGCTTAAGGTGGGTTACGGGACGAGCTCGGATGCCGGTCTGCTGGCGAAGATGCTGCACGTGAAGGGACATCATGACTTTGGCACGGCCAACTATAATCAGGCCCTCTTGGAAGAGGTGATCACCCAAGGGGGGCTGGACGCGCAACTCGCGGTGATTCGCGCGGCCTATCTCCGGAAAATGCACGCGTTGCATGGTGCGTTGGTCGAGGCGGGTCTGGCGTCACTGGGCTGGACGTGGACGGTGCCGGAGGGCGGTCTCTATCTGTGGCTGACGGCGCCGGCATCGCTCGACACGGGACTGGATGCGGCGTTTTGCCGCGCCTGTGTCGATGCAGGCGTGCTCTATGTGCCCGGTGAGTTGTGCTTCGGCCACGATGCACCCAAGAACCACATCCGGCTCAGCTTCGGCGTGCTGGGCGAAGCCGATCTGGCCGAGGCCGGGCGGAGATTTACCGGAGTGGCGAAGCGGTTTGCGTGAATGGGCCCGTGGTCCTGGGGGGCCCAACGCGCTGGCTCGGAGCGGCTGCGCCGCAACGCGTTGGGGTCAACGCGTTCCACCTCGACTGCATGCACACGCCTTACGGATCGGCGCGGGCGAACTCGAGGCGGAGCGGTTTTTCGCCTGTGAAGATGAGGCGGCTCTGGCGGATGGTCACCTTCCGGGTGGCCTTCAGGTCGTTGAGATACTGATTTTCGCTCGCCATCAGTTCGGGAGAACCGGAGGCACGGGTGAGGGCGATGTGCTCACCCCAATTGAGGATGCCATCGGAGATCGTGACGTTGCCGACATAGCTGTTCACGCCGGCCTGGCCGCTGATCCGGCCCTGATAACCGATCAGCATGGTGGGCGCAGGCGGCGGGATGGATTGTTTTTCCCCGCCGGCGGAGGTCCATTGAACGAGCACCCAGTTGGTGTTTCCCGAGGTGGTGAGGGTGCGGATCGAATCCTGGCCGGAAGCCGAGGACGGTGCCGTGCTCTCGCAGCCGGTGAAGGAAAAGAGCGCACCGAGGGTGAGCAGGAAGATGGCAACGAGACGGTGTGCGCTGGCGATGGACATAAAGGGGATCAGTGGGCGTTGAAGAGTTCGGTGATCACATCCTCGAGAGGAACATCCTCGATGGTGATGTCGGCCACGGGACCGGCGGCCAGGATGCGCTGGGATATTTCGACGACCTGTGCACTTGGAACATGGAGGACGACCTCGCCGTCCTCGGTGACCGTGGCCTTATCCTCGGCGAGTTCAACCAAGGCGGGAAACGGGACCTGGGCCGGGCGGAACTTGATGATTTTTTTGCGTCCGCCGGTGGCCTCGAGCCGGTCGAGGGCGCCGTCATAGATCTTGATGCCCTTGTGGATCACGACGACCCGCTCGCAGAGCTCCTTGATATCTGCCATGTAGTGGCTCGTGAGGAGAATGGTGACCTTGTATTTCCGGTTATACTCGCGAAGGAAGTTTCGCACGGCCTTTTGCGAAACGACATCGAGACCGATGGTAGGCTCGTCGAGAAAAAGAACGCGAGGACGGTGAAGGAGCGCGGCGATGAGCTCCATCTTCATGCGTTCGCCGAGGGAAAGCTCGCGCACCATGACGTTGAGTTTGCCGCGCACGCCGAGGAGGTCGACCAGTTCGTCGAGTGTTTCCTGATACTGTTTCGCGGGAATGCCATAGATGTGGCGAAGAAGCAGGAAGGATTCCTGCGCGGGCAGGTCCCACCAGAGCTGGTTCTTCTGGCCGAGCACCAGGGCAAAGAGGCGGCGGTAGGCGTTCTCACGCCGGGTGGGGTCGAAGCCGGCGACGCGGGCGGTTCCGCTGGTCGGATAGATGAGCCCCGAAAGCATTTTCAGCGTCGTGGTCTTGCCGGCGCCGTTGGGACCGAGGAACCCCACGAACTCACCCTCCGCGATGTCGAAGGTGATGTCCCTGGCGGCGGCGGTTTCCTCGAATTCGCGATTGAAGAGTCCCTTGATGCCGCCCCAGAAGCCGGGTTGTTTTTTATAGGTGCGAAAGATGCGGGTGAGGTTGCGGACTTCAATCATGGCGTGGACGTGAAGGCAGACTGAAACGCAAAGGAGCGGCGGACGCAAAGGTGATTAATTTTAACGGATGGCGCCCAGTGCCGTGTAATCGAGGACCGTGTGGCTGATGAGTCCGCTTTCAATCGCGGCGCGGTCGGTGAGCGGCTCCGCGGGCGAGATATCGTCGCCCAGCTTGAAGATAAAACGATGAGTGCCGTCATCGGCGGCGGGACCGAAGAGCCCCGGCACGACAACCCGGGCCGGAACGGTGCGCCTGAGAGGGGTATCGAGCCCGCACGGGTATGGGAAATTCACATTGTGAACGATGAAGCGACGGGCCGGCGTGGCGGCGACAAGACCGGGTGCGAGCCGTGCGGCCAGCGTGGCGGAGGCGTCGAGTGTGCGTTGCAGGTCCGGATCGGCCCGGTGTCCGGAGGCCCGGAAGGCCTCGAACTGGGCGGACGTGAGATCTTGGGAAAACGCAAGGGCCGGCAGGCCGTGGACGGCGCCCTCCCAGGCGCCGGCGATGGTCCCGCTGGCGAGAATGAAACCAAGGGAGGCGTTGCGGCCGATGTTGATGCCGGAGACGACGGCGTCGATGGACGCCTCCGGTGCCAGCAGGTGGGCAAGAGCGATGCTCACGCAGTCGCTCGGCGTGCCGTCAATCACCCAGGCGGGACAGCCGAAGTCGCGAGGGGAGATCGCGGAGGCGACGGGACGCAGACGGGACTTGGCGCAACCGATCCAACTCTGCTCGGTTTTCGGAGCCGCGATGAAGAGATCGTGTCCGGAGGCCTGGAGGGCGTTGACGAGAGCGTGAAGGAAGGGGCTGTCGATGCCGTCGTCGTTGGTCAGGAGGAGGCGCATGCAGGGGGCATGGCCGCGCAAAAACGACGGAGATGCAAAAATAAACGGCGAAGCCCTGCGGTTCAGGCGACGGAGCCGGGCGGTAACGTGAAGAAAAACGTGGCTCCTTGATCGGGAGCAGCCTGTGCCCAGATGCGCCCGCCGTGCTTGTGGATGATGCGTTGCACGGTGGCGAGGCCCACCCCGGTGCCGGGAAAGTCGCGTTCGGAGTGCAGTCGTTGAAAGGGACCGAACAGACGGTGCGCATACTTCATGTCGAAGCCCGCCCCGTTGTCGCGAACATAGTAGGCCGGGCTGCCATCGGGCTGATGCTCGATGCCGAATTCGACGCGGGCGCGGGCGGTTTTACCGGTGTATTTCCAGGCGTTGGCGAGGAGGTTTTCCAGCATCACCCGGAGCAGGCCGGGATCGCCGTTGGCGATGACATCCGGAGCGACGATCCATTCACCGGGACGGCCAGGGGCCTCGGCCTGGAGCTTTTCGGCGATTTCGCGCACAAGCGAGGTGAGGTCGACAGGCATGCGGTGCATCTCGGTGCGAGTGGTCCGGGCAAGTCGCAGGAGATCGTCGATCAGGATGTTCATGCGGGTCACGCCGGCGTGGACGTGGTCCGCATACGTGCGGCTCTGGCTGTCCACACGGTCACCCAGGGATTCGAGCAACAACTCCATGTATCCGCCGATGGCGCGAAGCGGCGCGCGCAGGTCGTGCGACACGGAGTAGGAAAAGGTCTCGAGCTCCTTGTTCGCGGCCTCCAGCTCGAGGGTGCGCGCGTGGAGGTGTTTGTGCAGCATCTCGTTTTCCAGCCGGAGACGGCGGGCGGCGAGGGCGCGAGAGATCACGGGGAGAACCGTGCTCAGCTTGAAGGGCTTGAGAATGTAGTCGACCGCCCCCTGCTTCATCGCGGCGACGGCGGAGTCGATCGTTCCATGTCCGGTCATGACAACGCAGGCCAGGGAGGGGTCGATTTCCAGCGCCGTGCGGATCAGGGCGATGCCGTCCATCTCGGGCATCATCAAATCAGTCAGCACCAGATCGAACGTTTTTTGTTTCCGCAGGGCATCGAGCGCCGCCCGCGCCGAGGTGAAGCCCGTGGCAACGTAGCCTTGCGCCGACAACGTGTCGCAGAGCGCCCTCAGGTGGGGCGCTTCATCATCGACGATCAGCAGGTGTTGCGGAGGAGGAAGTGTCATGGCGCGGGAGGCGTGTGCATCAGGTGGAAAAGGGCGGCGCGAAGATCGCGCAGTTTGGGGGGCTTGCTCAGAACCTGATCGACGTGGGGAGGGATGTCGCCCTCGGCCGCCATGCGTTCACCCCAGCCGGTGAGCATGATGACAGGAGTGCGGGGCGACACTGCCTTGATGGCGCTCGCGACCTTGCGTCCGTCAACGTAGGGCATGCCGAGGTCGGTGATGACGACCGCAAAGGGTTTCCCGGAGTTTTGCGCCTCGATGAAAGCATCGATGCCGGCCTGGCCTCCGGAGGCCGCGATGACTTCGTGGCCGTCGCTTTCCAAGGTGTCGCGGAGTGATTTGATGATGAGCGGATCGTCGTCCATGACCAGCAGGCGCAAGCGGGTGAGGGCAGGCGCGGGCGAGATGACGATCTGTTCGTCGGGAGTGAGGAGGGGCACGGGAAACACCAGGCGGAAGGTCGTGCCCTGGCCGGGCGCGCTGTCGATCTGGATTTCGGCGTTATGCCGCTGGACGGTTCCATAGACCATGGCGAGGCCGAGGCCCGTGCCACGCTCGCCCTTGGTGGTGAAGAACGGCTCCAGACACCGGCGGCGGGTGTCGTCATCCATGCCGACTCCGGTGTCGCCAACCTCGACCAGCACGGATCCGGGCAGGGACGCGCCGCCATTGCCTCCGACCAGGGAGCCGGCGATGGTCCGGGTGCGCAGGGTGAGGGTGCCGCCGGCGGGCATCGCATCGACCGCGTTGAAGATGAGATTGGTGAGGGCCTCGCGGATCTCGCTCTCAACTCCGAGGACGGGCGGAAGCTTGGCGGCGAACTCGGTGTGCAGCTCAATGACGATGCCGTTTTGCAGGGGCATGTCGCTCCAGCGGACGCGAGTGAGGCTGATCACCTGGGAAACGACACTGTTGAGGTCGACGGGGTAGAGGCTGAGTTGCGGTTCGCGCTGACGATAGAACTCCCGCATGCGGCTGACGGTCTGGGCGACGTCCTCCATGGCATGTTGAATCGTGGTGAGATAGTCCCGGGCGCGAAGACTGAGACCGGGTTCGGTGTCGAGCAGCGATTCCGTGTAGAGCGTGACCGGCGAGATGGCGTTGTTGATGTCGTGGGCGATGCCGCTGGCCATCTGGCCGAGGGCGCGCAGACGTTCCTGCTGGAGGCTGGCCTGCTGGCTCTGGCGAAGATCGTCGTAGGCTTGCTGCAAGGCGCCGTAGAGCTGGGCCTGGTGGGCGGCGAGGGCGACGTGTTCACTCAGTTGCTTGAGAAACTCGCATTCACCGCTGCTAAAACTGTTCGCCTCCCGGCGGGCGGCGATGAGCACGCCGAAGACCTTGCTTTCGACGAGCAGGGGAGCGGCCACGAGGGCGGCCAGACCGCCGCGGGCCAGGCGGCGGGGGAAGGGAAAATCGACGTCGGTGATGTCGGGTTCGTAAACGAGTTCTCCGCGCACGCAGCGCGAAAGGCCGTTCTGATCGATCGGAATGGGTGAGTTTTCGGTGAGCGCGAGCTCGATGGCGAGCGCCTCGCTGTGCACGCCCACGCTGGTGACGGTGAGCGTATGCCCGACATCCTCATAAAGACACACGCAGCCGAAATCGACGGGCAGGTGGTCTTCAAGACTGCGCACGACCACTTGAAAGATGCTCTTGAGATCCTGCCGTTCGCCCGTGGCACGGGTGATTTGGTGGAGTTGGGCGAGGCGGGCGAGCTGGGCCTTGACCCGGCCTTCCGCCAGTTTGCGCTCGGCAATTTCCGCATGGAGGGCGCTCTCCCGCTGCTGAATGCCGGTGACCATTTCATTGAAGGCCTCGGTCAGCGTGCCGATTTCGTTTTTCCCGTGTTTGACCGCGCGGACGGAGTAGTCCTTGCGCTCGGCGATCATCTGGGCGGTGGCCGCGAGATCGAGCAGGGGGCCGGAGATGGGACGTTGCAGCCAGGAGGAAAGGCCGAAGGCCACGAGCAGGGCGCCGACGAGGACCATTCCGGCGATGCCGCTGAAAAGCCACAGGCGCGAATAAATGCCCGCGAGATCGACCTGGATGTAGATCGTCCCCATGCGTTTTCCCTTCAGGACAATCGGGCGGAACACCACCAGTTCCCCGTTCCCGAACCGGGCGCCGTCGTTGTCCGGATGGGGCGGAAATGAGACGATCTCATTCAGGCGCGAGTAGCTGGCGAAGCGGGTGCCCTCGCGGGTGTAGAGACTGGCGGCCACGATATGGGGGTCGGCCTGCAGCGCATGCAGGACTTCCTCGGCGGCGGCTTCGTCTTCAAAGGCGAGGGCGGCCCGGGTGTTCTTGCCGATGATGTCGGCGAGGATCGTCGTGTCGCGAGCCAGGGTCTTTCTAAAATCAAACACCTCGTAGGTCGCGAGCGAGGCGCACGCCATCATCAGCACGACGGTGCAGGTCAGCAGGATGACCAGCGTCAGTTTTCTCCGAATGGGAAGGTCTTGGATCCAGTTCATCTCATGGCTCCCCCGTAAGCGAATCAGCGCCGACAATCTTGCCGAGGCTGAGTAATTCGGAGCTTAACTTCAGGCCGCGTTTCCGGGCGGCACCGATGTTGATTTCGAAACGCACCTTTTTGCCATCGGAGTAGAAGGCCACGACTCCTCCGCGCCGCGCAAAACCCTCGGCCTCGCTCACGCTCAGGACCGGGCGGGTGCCGAGCAGCGAGAGGATGGTGTCCAGCCGGCGGCTCTCCGATTTGCTGATAAAGAGCAGATGGCACCCTTCCAAGTCCTCCACGCGCTGCGACCGCACGACGATCAGCCGGCGATTGCGGACGCTTTCACCGCGCACGGCTTCGTCCAGGGCGGAGCCAAACGGATCATCACCAAGGACGCCGATCCGGATGGGCGCGTCGTCACTCGAAAAGGCCGCCTGAGGCCACTCGACGAACTGGACGAAATTAAAAAGGAAGACCGCTTTGATCTGGTATTCGCGGCCCGGGGCGGTCTGGGCGGCGAGTTCCGGGCAGGACGAGGCCGCCAGGGCAAGCACCACCAGCGCCATTCGCAACGGCGTCATGCAAAGCGTCCGCCGCCCTGCGCGTGCAAGTGCTTTTAGTATCGCCATGTCACTTTCGCGTAGACGCTCCGCTCAATTTCTTCGCGGGCCGGCCCGGGCACGCCGTATTCGGGGTGCTGGTCGTGCAGGAGGTTCTGGCCGACTACCGAGAATTCGAGCGCCGGAGAGGGACGCCAGGCGAGGCGGAGATCCATCTCGGTGTAACTCGGCACCGTGGCCGCGGTGCCGCCGTTGTTGATGCGAAGGCTGTCGACCCAGCGCAACCCGACATCGAGCTCGACATGGCCAGGCAGGTCCCACGAGGAGCGGATGGAGAACTGGTTTTGAGGGTCGGCGGTTTCGTTGAGCCCGTTGTTGATGACATCGACCTCGCCCGATTTTACGCGGATGTCCTCTTGAAGGAGGGTGTAGCCGGCATGCAACCTCCAGCCTTTCATCACCTCGTAAGTGGTGGTGAGTTCGAACCCGTAGGTTTCACCTTCGAGGTTATTGTCAAAGTAGAGAGGAAAGAAGAAGGGTGCGGGCGAAAGACTCAGGCTCCGCAGATCGTCGTAGTGATTATAGAACGTCGAAAGGGAAACGAGGAGGTTGGGGGCGAGTTGTGCGCGGTAACCGAGTTCGTAGGCGATGACGGTTTCTGAGTCGAAGCCGCTGCCTCCCGTGAAAATGGGAAATCCGGTGCTCGGCTGGCGCAGATCGCGGTCGATGCGCGAGGGCATGCGGACCGCGCGTGAGACCGCGCCCCAGACCATCTGGGTGGGCGAGAAATTCCATTGCAACCGTCCACTCGGCTCGACTTCGAAGCCGGTGTAGTCGTTGTGTTCGACCTTGGTTCCGAGGGTGAGCGCCCATCCCGCTCCGAGCGTGATCTCATCCTGAATGAAGGCGCTGTAGAGATCGTGGTCCAACTCGGCCGGCAAAAAGCCCAGTCCCGGGGCGTTCTCCACCTCGTCCTGTGTGCGACGATAACCAAGCCCCCAGACCACCTTGTTGCGCTCGCCCGGGAAAATCCGGTGCTGAAAATCGAGATCGTAAGTATCGAGATCATCCGTGAAACGCCCGGCGACCGGCGAAAATATGCTGGCGGGCACGGGTTGGCCGAGATGCGTGCGATCGTAATAGAGCTGCAGGCTCATCTCGGAATCGTTCGCCAGCGTATGCGTCCAGCGCGTCAGCAAATTACCGCCGTTCAGGTCAACGCTGCCGTCTCCCGGGCGTCCCTCGTTGTTGTCGTAGATGTCGCCTTGCACCGTGAAGGTGTTTTGCGGGGAAGGCTCGGCATCGATGCGAAAGCCGGTTCGGCGCGTATTCCAGTCGGTCGCGCTTTCAGAACCATCCTCCAGGACACTGCTGTCGCGGTCGGTGTATTTACCGTAGATCCGGAAATATACGTTGGGCGCGAGCATGCCGCCGTAACGCACGCTGGTGAGGTTCTCCAGTTCGGTCCCGGCGATGGTTTCCGCGTAGATCCCCTGCGTCTCTTTTGCAGTCTTTGTTCGGATATTAATCACGCCATTGACCGCATTGGCCCCCCAAAGTGCGCCACCGGGGCCGCTGATCACCTCGATCCGGTCGATGTCTTCGAGCACGTAATCCTGCGCGTCCCAATAAACACCCGAGAAAAGCGGCGAATAAACCGTCCGTCCGTCCATCAGCACCAGAAGCTTGTTGCTCAGTTCAGTGTTAAACCCGCGTGCGCTGATCGCCCAGGATTGGGAATTTCGCTGGGCCACTTGCAGATTGCTGGCCAGCCGCAGCGCCTCCGGGATGCTCGTTGCGCCGGAACGGCGGATATCCTCCCCGCTGATGACCTGGATGGCGGAAGCCGTTTCGGATAATTTTTCAGGCCGGCGGGAAACGGAGGTCACCTCCAGATCCATCAGCTCCTGAAGCGTCAGTTTCTTATAAGATGCGACTTCATTCTGGCCAAACGCGCCGTAGGGGACAATGGGGAGCAGGCAAGCGAATAAGCCGAACCGCAAAGTGGTCATAGGGAGGACGGGGTTTGCATGCGGGCGAAAGGAGTCTTTGCGGGCCGGAGACTTCGTGAGGGGAAGGGTGCTTTACGAGGTCCGCCCATGCCAAGTATTGGCCTGAGAGGTTGTTGGTGGCGTGAAAGGGCGTCAAGTAACGTCCATTCGATCCGCTAATTAAAATCCCCCGACGGCGACCGGCGGAATTCGCGTATTCAAGGGGCAATGTCCGCGGCATCTCACCAATCCGTGCGCAGCGGAGGACAAAATGCGGCGAGAAGCGCACGCGTTCGCTCGATAAGCTGAACACAACAAGTCCTGGGGTCGTCGCGCCCGCTGCGGAGCGTGGCGGTTCCCGGTCGTCCCTCACCCGCACCTCCCCGCCATGAAGCCGCTCGTATTCAACAACACCGTGTTGCGCGATGGTCATCAATCGCTCGCGGCAACCCGCATGACGACTGCGCAGATGCTGCCTGCCGCGGCACCGCTCGACGCACTCGGTTTCGGCGCATTGGAAACCTGGGGCGGGGCCACCATCGACTCCTGTCTGCGTTTTCTGAACGAGAATCCGTTCACGCGGCTCGATCAGCTCAAGGCTGCGGCGCCACGCACACCCCACATGATGCTGCTGCGCGGACAAAACATCGTGCAATACACGAGCTTCCCCGACGATGTGGTCGAGACGTTCGTCCGCTGCTCGGCGAAACACGGGATGGATGTTTTCCGTGTGTTCGACGCGCTCAACGATGCGCGCAACCTGCGCACCGCCATCCGCAGCGTGAAGGCCGCCGGCAAACACGCGCAGGGCGCCATTTGCTACACGACGAGTCCGGTGCACACACCCGAAAAACTCGCCGCGCTCGCCGACGAACTCGTCGCGATGGAGTGCGATTCGATTTGCATCAAAGACATGGCGGGACTCCTCAGCCCGCGCATCACCTACGACTTGGTGAAGACCATCAAGTCCCGGCATACGCTCCCCATCGTGGTTCACAGTCATGAGACCGCCGGCCTGGCCCTCGCGTCTTACATGGCGGCGATCGACGCCGGAGCCGACGCGGTCGATACGTCGGTCACGCCCTTTGCCAACGGCACCGGCCAGCCCGACACCGTGCGCATGCAGGCGGCCCTGGCCGGGCACCCCCGCGAGACGCATTACGATCCGAGGGCGCTCTTCGAGCTGCGTAAATATTTCGAGGGCGTTGCCGCGGAACTTACGAAATTCATGAGCCCCGCCAACGACCGCGTGGACAGCGATGCGCTGTGTTACCAGGTGCCCGGCGGCATGCTCAGCAACTTCCGCACGCAGCTCGTCGAGATGAAAATGGCGGACCGTTTCAACGACGTCATGGCCGAGGTGCCGGTCGTGCGCGAGGCGCTCGGCTGGATTCCGCTGGTCACGCCGACATCCCAGATCGTCGGCACGCAGGCCATGCTCAACGTGAAATTTGGCCGCTGGAAAAATCTCGCCCAGGCCACGATCGACATCGCCCTCGGCAAATACGGACGCCCGCCCGGTCCCATTAAACCGGAGGTGCTGGCCCTCGCCCGCAAACAATCCGGCCAGGAGCCCGTCACCGGTCGCCCCGCCGATCTGCTTGCGCCGCGCATGCCCGCGCTCCGCGAGGAGCTCGCCACCAAAAAAATCCCGCCCACCGACGAGAACGCCGTGCTCTTCGCCATGTTCCCCCGCGAAACCGAGGCGTTTTATCACCCGAAAGCCGCCGCCCCGGCCCCGGTCGTCGTCACCCCCGTCGCCGCAGGCAACGCCTCCCTCAACCCGCCGCCGTTCACCGGCAAAATTTCGCGCTATGCCCTCACCGTGGACGAGCGCCGCTACGAGACCTCCGTCGAAGTCATCAACTGATTTTTCATGAGCACCACGACCGTCACCCCGGCACTCTTCGCCGAATTTCCCGCGTCCACTCCCGCCGACTGGCGCAACGCCGCCGAGGAGTTTCTCGCGGGTGCGTCCTTCGATAAAAAACTGATCACGCGCACGCCCGAAGGCATCGATCTTCAGCCCATTTATACGCAGGAGGACACCACCCGCCTGCCCGAGGCATGGCCGGGTCTGCCGCCATATGTGCGCGGCAGCGACGCGCTCGGCAGTCGTGTGGAGGGCTGGCACATTTGCCAGGAGCCCGGCGACGCCGACCCGGTGGCGTTCAACACCGCGTTGATCCACGACCTCCAACGCGGACAAAACGCCGTCAGTGTGCCGTCCCGTCTCGCGGGCCGGCTGGACACCGTCTTGCGCGGCGTCGACCTGACGGCGGTGCCGCTCTTCATCCACGCCGGCGCCACCGCGCAACCGGTGGTCGCGGCGTTGATCGCCCTCGCCCAAAAACAAGGTCGGGCCGCAGCCGCGCTTCAGGGTGGGGTGCTCGCCGATCCGCTCGGCGAACTCGCCGCCACCGGTGCTTCGCCTGTCGTCCTGGGAGATGCCTACGGCGACATGGCCGAACTCATCCGCCAGGCGAAAAAAGACAGACTCGCCCTTCGCACCATCGGCGTGAACGCCGCCGCGTGGGCCGAGGCCGGCGGCAACGCCGTGCAGGAACTCGCCTTCGGTCTCGCCACCGGGATCGAGTATCTGCGCGCCCTCGATCACCGCGGACTCCCTGTCGACGAGACTGCGCCGCGTTTCCTTTTCACGTTCGCCCTCGGTTCCAATCTGTTCATGGAAATCGCCAAGCTTCGCGCGGCACGCCTGCTCTGGGCGCGCGCGGTGGGCGCCGCCGGCGGCGGAGCCGGCGCTCAACGGCTCGTCTGCCATGGCCGCACCACGCGCTGGAACAAGACCGTGCTCGATCCCCATGTGAACCTCCTGCGCACCACCACCGAAGCCTTCGCCGGCATCGTCGGCGGTTGCTCGGGCTTGCAGGTCGGCACGTTCGACGAATGCATCCGCACACCGGACGATTTTTCCCGCCGGCTGGCCCGCAACATCCAGATCATCCTCGCCGAGGAATGTCAGCTCGGTCGTGTCGTCGATCCCGCCGGCGGCTCCTGGTATGTGGAAACACTCACTCATCAGCTCGCCGAAAAGGCCTGGACGCTCTTCCAGGAAATCGAGCGCTTCAGCGGCATGGCCGCCGCGCTCAGCGAGAGTTACCCCCAGACCCTCATCGAGAGAACCGCCGCCGAACGCCTCGCCGCCACCGCGACCCGCCGCGACGGAATCATCGGCACCAACCTTCATCCCAACTTGCGCGAAAAACTTCCCGCCATGGAAGTCGCCTCCGCACCGGCCACCACCACCGCGACGGGTATCAAGCGCCTCGTCCCGCGCCGTCGTGCCGAGGCGTTCGAGGCGCTGCGTCGCCGCACCGAAGGCCGGCGCCCCAAGGTGTTTCTCGCCGGGTTTGGCCCGCGCAAACAACACGCCGCCCGCGCCGAGTTTTCGTCCGGTTTCTTCGCCACCGGCGGCTTCGAGGCCGTCTCCGAAAAGAAAGGCTTCGATACTCCCGAGGCCGCCGCGCAGGCTGCGCTCGCTTCCGGCGCCCCCGTGATCGTGCTCTGCTCGACCGACGAAACGTATCCGACGTTGGTTCCCGCCTGCGCGCAGGCGCTGAAGGCCGCCGCCAGGCCTCCGATTGTCGTCCTCGCGGGCATGCCCGCGACGCCCGAGTTGCAGCAGCAGTTCAAAGCCGCCGGCGTCGATGAGTTCATCCATATCCGGGCCAACTGCGAAAAGGTCCTCGCCGGTTTCCTCACGCAAATCGGCTTCTGATCCCTACGAAATAACATCATGAACTTTCCCGATTACACGAGACTCCCGCTCGATTCCTCCGCTCCGGGTGAAGCCACCGCCGCCGACTGGCGCGCCGCCGCGACCGCCATCGCCGGTCCCGACGAACTGGGTGACTGGCAGACCATCGAGCAGATTCCCGTGAAGCCCGTTTACGGTCCCGCCGATCTGGGCGAGGTCGGCCACCTCGGCTACACCGCGGGCATCGCGCCGTTCCTCCGCGGACCCTACGCAACGATGTATGTGCTGAAGCCCTGGACCATCCGCCAATACGCGGGCTTCTCCACCGCCACCGAGTCCAACGCCTTCTACAAACGCAACCTCGCCGCCGGCCAGATGGGACTCTCCGTGGCGTTCGATCTCGCGACCCACCGCGGCTACGACAGCGACCACCCGCGCGTCGTCGGCGACGTGGGCAAGGCCGGTGTCGCCATCGACTCCGTCCTCGACATGCACGCGCTCTTCGCGGGCATCCCCCTCGACCGTATCAGCGTTTCCATGACAATGAACGGCGCGGTCCTTCCCGTGCTCGCGTTCTACATCGCCGCCGCCCTCGAAAACGGCGTCAAGCTGGAGCAGCTCGCCGGCACGATCCAGAACGACATCCTCAAGGAATACATGGTGCGGAACACCTACATCTATCCGCCCGGTCCCTCGATGAAGATCATCGCGGACATCTTTGAGTTCACTTCGCAAAAGATGCCGAAGTTCAACTCCATCTCTATCTCCGGTTACCACATGCAGGAGGCCGGCGCCACCGCCGACCTCGAGCTCGCCTACACGCTCGCCGACGGACTCGAATACCTCCGCACCGGCATCAAGGCCGGCATTGACATCGACGCCTTCGCACCGCGTCTTTCGTTCTTCTGGGCGCAGGGCAAAAACCTCTTCATGGAGGTCGCCAAGATGCGCGCCGGCCGCCTCCTCTGGGCCAAGCTCGTCAGGCAGTTCAACCCGCAAAATCCGAAGTCGATGGCGCTCCGCACGCACTCGCAGACCTCGGGCTGGTCGCTCACCGAGCAGGACCCGTTCAACAACATCGCCCGCACCTGCGTCGAGGCCATGGCCGCCACGCTCGGCCACACGCAGAGCCTGCATACCAACTCGCTCGACGAAGCCATCGCGCTGCCCACCGACTTCTCCGCCCGCATCGCGCGCAACACCCAGCTCTTCCTGCAAGCCGAGTCCGGCATCTGCAGCGTCGTCGATCCGTGGGGCGGCAGCTACTACGTCGAAAAACTCACCCACGATCTCGTCGAAAAAGCGTGGGCCCATATCGAGGAGGTTGAAAAGCTCGGTGGCATGGCCAAGGCCATCGAGACCGGTCTGCCGAAACTCCGCATCGAGGAGGCCGCCGCCCGCCGCCAGGCGATGATCGACTCCGGCCAGGAGACCATCGTCGGCGTCAACAAGCACCGCCTCGAGAAGGAGGATCCGATGGAGATCCTCGAGGTGGACAACTCCGCCGTGCGAGAATCGCAGATCAAACAGCTCAAACAACTCCGCGCCGAACGCGACGGCTCCAAAGTCCAGGCCTGCCTCGCCGCGCTCACCGCCGCCGCCAAATCCGGCGAAGGCAACCTGCTCGCGCTCAGCATCGAGGCCGCGCAGGCCCGCGCCACGCTCGGCGAAATCTCCGATGCGCTCGAAGTCGTTTACGGCCGCTACAAGGCGCAGATCCGCACCGTGGCGGGCGTTTACAACCGTGCTTTCTCGTCCGGCACATCCGAGGTCAGCCGCGTCCGCGAAATGGCCGACGCCTTTGCCGCGCGCGAAGGCCGCCGTCCGCGCATCCTCATCGCGAAGCTCGGCCAGGACGGACACGACCGCGGTTCCAAGGTCGTCGCCACTGCGATGGCCGACATGGGCTTCGACGTGGACATCGGACCGCTCTTCCAGACGCCGGAGGAAGCCGCTCGCGACGCCGTCGAAAACGACGTGCACGCCATGGCGATGAGTTCGCTCGCCGGCGGGCACAAGACACTCCTCCCGCAGCTCGTCGCCGAGCTGAAGAAACACGGACGCGACGACATCCTCGTCTTCGCGGGCGGCGTGATTCCCGCGCAAGACTACGCATTTCTCTACGCCAACGGAGCCGCCGCGGTCTTCGGCCCCGGCACGCCGGTGCCGCGTTCCTCCTCCATCGTTCTCGAAAAAATCAGCGCGGTCGGCATGGGCTGACCCCAATCTAGCAGAGCCGCCGCTTGCAGCGCGCCTCGTTCGCCGGAAGGCATGGCGCAAGCGCCAGCCCTGCGCACATATCTCAATGACCAACGCCTCCTCACGACCCGATTGGGTGCCCGCCGACGCGGGACGTGAGTTCACCACGCATGTCGTGGAGGGGAAAACCGCGCCTGCCCCGGAGAATCGTCTACGGCGACGGCGTGTCGTTGAAACGCCCGAAGCCCTCGCCGCCGCCATCGGCACCGGCGACCGGGGCGCGCTCGCGCGCGGCATCACGCTCATCGAAAGCCGCGCCGCAACCCACCGTGCCGCCGCCGACACGTTGTTGCGCCTGCTCACGCCGCTCGCCGGCGGTGCCATGCGCGTCGGCATCACCGGCGTGCCCGGCGCGGGCAAGAGCACGTTCATCGATGCGCTCGGCGTGTTGCTCTGCGACCGGGGTCGCAAGCTCGCGGTGTTGTCCGTCGATCCCAGCAGCCCCGTCACGCATGGCAGCATTCTCGGCGACAAGACGCGCATGGAGGCGCTCTCGCGTTTGTCCAACGCCTTCATCCGTCCGTCGCCCAGCGGAGGCGAACTGGGTGGGGTCGCCCGTCGCACGCGCGAAACCATCGTGCTCTGTGAAGCCGCAGGCTTCGACACCGTGATCGTTGAGACGGTCGGGGTGGGGCAGAGCGAGGTGCTCGTGCGTGGCATGGTGGATTGTTTCCTCGTGCTCATGGTGGCGGGCACGGGTGACGAGTTGCAGGGCATCAAAAAAGGCATCCTTGAACTCGCCGATATTCTCTCGGTGAACAAAGCCGACGGTGACAACAAGGCCCGCGCCGAAGCCGCGCGCCGCGAGTTCAGCCGTGCGTTGCATTACCTGTCTCCGCCCGCCGGCGCGTGGCAGCCGCAGGTGCTCACGTGTTCGGCGTTGTCGGGCGAGGGGATCGCCGCGGTGTGGTCGATGATGGAGAATTTTTTCGACGCCGGTCGCACGAGCGGAGAGTTTGCCTTTCGTCGTCAGGAGCAGGCGCAGACCTGGCTCGACGCGCTGGTGATGGAAGGGCTCCGCGAAGCCTACGCCCGCCGCAGCGGACTCGCGCCCCTGCTTGCGGAAGTCGAGGCACAGGTCCGCTCCGGCCAGCTCCCCGCACCCGAAGGCGCCCGCCGCCTGCTGGACGCGGCGGGTTTCAGTGTAGCCGGGGTCGTGGAACCCGATGCTTAGATCGGAAATGTCAGAACGGGGTCAGCGATCCTCGGCGGTTCGTTCCTGCCTCAAGCCGAGGAAACACAAAAAGCCGTGCATGCGCATTTCTGGGCAAGATTCGCGCAGTCTCCCGAACGTCACCGGAGTAGATTGGAGGCAACCCGAACCCCTTTTCTCCCCATGATCCAATCCATCGACCACCTGGGCATCGCCGTTCGCTCGCTCGACGAGGCGATTCCTCTCTACGAAAAGGCGCTTGGCCTCACCTGCCTCGGTCGCGAGGAGGTCGCCTCCCAGCGCGTGCGCACCGCCTTCTTCGATGTCGGTGGCGTGCACTTGGAGCTGCTTGAGCCCACCGCCCCGGAGAGCCCCATCGCCAAGTTCATCACCGATCGCGGCGAGGGCATTCACCACATCGCGTTCCGCACCGACGACATCAGCGCGCAGCTCAGGCAGGCGTCCGGTGCCGGCGTGCGGCTTATTCACGAAACCCCTTTCGATGGCGCCGCGGGGAAACTCGTGGCCTTCCTCCATCCGAAGTCCACGCGCGGCGTGCTCACCGAGCTGTGCGCCGTGAAACCGGGCGCCGCCGTCGCTCATTGAGAACGTAACCGAAAAACCACTACCATGGCCATCGCTCCCACCCTTCTTGCCCAACTTTCCGAAAAGCGCCGCGTCGCCCTTGCCGCCGGGGGCGAGGACAAACTCGCCGCCCGCCGCGCCAAGGGTCTCATGAGCGCCCGCGAGCGCCTCCTCGCGCTCTTCGATCCGCACACCTTCATGGAGTGGGGGATGCACACCGACCACGACTGCCATGACTTCGGGCTCGAGGACAAATCCTTCCCCGGCGACGGCGTCGTCACCGGTGTCGGTTATGTGAACGGCCGCCCGGTTGCCGCGTTCAGCCAGGACTTCACCGTCGGCGGTGGCGCCCTCGGTCGCATCCATGCGAAAAAAATCTGCGACCTCATGGACTACGCCCAGCAGTCCGGCATGCCCGTTCTCGGCATCAACGACTCCGGCGGCGCGCGCATCCAGGAAGGCGACGACTCCCTCTCCGGCTACGGCCAGGTGTTTTTCCGCAACGTGCTTCTCTCCGGCGTGGTGCCGCAGGTTTCGATCATCGCCGGCCCGTGCGCGGGCGGGGCGGCCTATTCGCCCGCGTTGACCGATTTCCTCATCATGACGCGGAAGAATGCCCAGATGTTTATCTGCGGCCCCGAGGTCATCAAGGCCGCCACCGGCGAGGTCGTCACCATGGACCAGGTGGGCAGCGCGATGGCCCACGCCTCCGTGAGCGGCAACGTCCACTTCATCGCCGAGGACGAAACCCACGCCCTCGAGCTTGCCAAAAAACTCTTCTCGTTCCTTCCGTCGAACAACGTCATGGACCCGCCGCACCGGCCCACGCCGTCGCTGGTCCTCGAGTCGGACCCGGGCATGAACGAACTCGTGCCGGCCGACGCCAAGGCTCCGCTCGACGTCCAAAAAGTAATCGCCCGTCTCGTCGACGACGGCGATTTCCTCGAGGTTCACAAGGAGTGGGCGAAAAACATCGTGGTGGGCTTTGCCCGCATCGAAGGCATCGTGGTCGGCATCATCGCCAACCAGCCGATGGTGAAGGCCGGCACGCTCGATATCGACTCCTCTGACAAGGGCGCCCGGTTCATCCGCTTCTGCAACGTCTTCAATATTCCGGTTGTCACGCTCGTCGACATTCCCGGTTTCATGCCCGGCGCGGCGCAGGAACGGGGCGGCATCATCCGTCACGGCGCCAAGATGCTTTTCGCCTACGCCTCCGCGACGGTGCCGAAGATCACCATCATCATGCGCAAGGCCTACGGCGGCGCCTACCTCGCGATGTGCTCCAGCGACATGGGCGCGGACCTCGTCTATGCCTGGCCTTGCGCGGAGATCGCCGTGATGGGCGCCGACGGTGCCGCCAAGATTCTCTTCAAGCGCGAGATCGCCGCCGCCACGGATCCGAAGGCAAAGGAAAAAGAACTCGCCGCCGACTACCGCGAAAAGTTCGCCTCTCCCTACACCGCGGCCCGCAAGGGCATGATCACCGATGTGATCGAGCCCGCGCAGACCCGCAGCATCGTCGCGCTCGCGCTGAGAAACACCCTGTCGAAACGCGAGACCCGTCCGCCGAAGAAGCACGGCAACATCCCGCTCTGATCGCCATCGCGTCCACCGGCCATGTCCTTCCCCCTGCTCACTCCTCTCGCCCAAGCCGCACCGGCCGTCGTCCAGGCCGGCCAGCCGCTCTTCGGCAGCCTCTGGCTTGCGCTCCTCGCCGTGCTTGGAGGCATCGCGGTGCTCCTCGTGCTCGTCGCCCTGCTCGGACGCTGGCTCGCCGCCACGCATCCGGCGCCCTTGTTGCGACCGGCGCAGGCGGCGGTGCCGGTGGCCGCGGCGCCGGAGGTCACCACCGCGATCATTGCCGCCTCGATCACGGCCGCACTCGGCGACAACGCCAAGGTCGCCGCGGTCAAACTCGTGGCCTCACCCGCGATCCCTTCCGTCGAGATGCTCATGCAGCAGTGGTCCATGGAAGGCCGCCGCCAGATCTACTCCTCCCACAAAGTCCGCTGACCTTTAAAATTTACCGCCATGAAAAAGCTCCGAGTTACCGTTGAAGGCAAAGTCTATGAAGTGCTCGTCGAAGTGCTCGACGAGGGCACACCCGCCGCCGCTCCCCGCGCCGTCGCCCCGGCCGCGCCCTCCGCCGCGACCAGCATCCCCGCACCGGCTCCGGCTCCCGCCGCCGCACCGCGCAGTCCTGCCGGCGCCAACGACATCATCTGCCCGCTCTCCGGAAAACTTGTCTCGTTTGACGTGAGCGTCGGACAGGCGGTCGAGGAAGGCGTCCAGGTCGCCACCATCGAAGCGATGAAAATGAATACCTACATCTTCGCGCCCAAGGCCGGGAAAATCGCCCAGCTTCTCGCCAGTCCCGGTGACGGCGTGGAGGAAGGCTCGGTCATCATCCGCATGGTCTGAGAAGTAGCGAGTAGTGGGTAACGAGTAGCGAGCATCTCGCGGCGTTACCCGAACCGTCGTCTCCAATGAAAAACGCCATCGTTCTCGCCTTCACTGTGTATGGCATCGCCGCGGTTATCTCCATGTTCGTGGCCGTGCTGATCAAAGCTCTCTTCCTCGCCGTGCGCCGCTTCTCGCGCTGAGCCCCTTTTACTCCCGGGTCCGTCATGCAATCCTTCAACTTCCTCGATCTCTTCCAGGGCATCACCACGCTGATCTCCTCGCCGCCGACGATTCTCTTCGGCCGGCTCGGGCTGATCCTGCTCGGCATGGTGCTGCTCTACCTCGGCAAGAAGGGGGTGCTCGAACCCTTGCTGATGATCCCGATGGGGCTCGGCATGATCGCGGTGAACGCCGGCGTGCTCTTCCTCGATCCCGCCACGGCCGGACACATCGTCTCCGGCACCGCCACTAATACCGATCCCGCCATCGCCGGGCGCCTGGTTGAGCAAGCCGCCGCGGGTAAAATGCCCGGCGGTCTCTTCATGTCCCCGCTGGTGGAAAAAACCGACAGCCTCATGTATCTCATGCAGGTCGATTTTCTCCAGCCGGTCTACACGTTTGCCTTTAGCAACGGCCTGATCGCGTGCTTCGTGTTCATGGGCATTGGCGTGTTGCTCGACGTCGGGTTCGTGATCGCCCGTCCGTTCCTCAGCATGTTCCTCGCGCTGTCCGCCGAGTTGGGAACGATCATCACGTTTCCAGTCGCGATCGCCCTGGGTCTGAATCCCGGCGAAGCCGCGTCCATCGCGATGGTGGGCGGCGCCGACGGCCCGA
Organism: Rariglobus sp.; assembly: GCA_029266495.1. Classification (GTDB taxonomy): domain Bacteria; phylum Verrucomicrobiota; class Verrucomicrobiia; order Opitutales; family Opitutaceae; genus Rariglobus. Next base: position 22,764 of record JAQSWS010000009.1, read on the forward strand.
TGGTGCTCTTCACCTCGCTGACGCTCGCCAAGCATCTGTTCGTTCCGATCACCGTCGTCGCCTACCTTTATCTCGGTCTCACCTACGGCGGCTACCCTTACCTGATCCGTCTGCTCGTGCCGGCGAAACTCCGCGGTTTGAAAATGCCCGTCCGGCCGATGGTCAAGGTCACCCCGGATGAAAAGCTCGCGTTCTCGGTCGTGGGTTGCGCTGTGCTCTGCCTGCTTTTCCCGTCGGCCGCACCGCTCTTCCTCTCACTCTTCGTCGGCGTCGCCGTGCGTGAATCCGGCCTCAAATACTTTATCGCCGTGATCGATGGTCCCATCCTCTACGGCGCAACGATGTTCCTGGGGCTGCTCCTCGGTGTGCTCTGCGAAGCGGCCACGATTCTCGATCCCAAGGTGATCATTCTCCTCGTCCTCGGCATCATCGCGCTTCTGCTTTCCGCCGTGGGTGGTTTGCTCGGGGGTTACGCGGCCTACTTTTTCAGCGGTCGGAAAATCAATCCGGTGATCGGTATTGCGGGTGTGAGCTGCGTGCCCAGCACGGCCAAGGTCGCCCAAAAGGAAGTCTCCACCGTCAACCCGGAGTCCTTGATTCTGCCCGAGGCGCTCGGGGCCAACATCTGCGGCGTGATCACCTCGGCCATCCTGACCGGCATCTACATCACCATCATTCCGCTCCTCGGCAAATGACCCCGGCGCTCAAAGCATCCGCCCGCCACTGGATTTCCGGCACCGTCATCGCCTTCACGGGCGTGGCGGTCAGCCGCGGGGTGGCGTCGGGCTTTGAGGGACGTCCGCATGCCTTGTTCGCACTCGCCGGGCAACTGGTCGCGCTCGGCGGACTCTTCATTATTCTCCTCGGCATCCGCCGGCGCCTGAGCCGGGCCAACGCGGACGGTCCTCCACCTGGTCCATAATTTTCCGACGCCATGACCGCGATACACCCCGTCCGTCTCATGTTGGCCACTTTACCGGAATATCCCCGTTTCAGCGAAAGCATCGCCTATCAGCTGAGCGGGTTGCTCGTTGTCTTCGTTGCCTTGGGAGGGCTCTGGGCATTGCTCGAAGTCATCGGCGCCTGCTTCCGGTGTGCGGACCGCAAAGTCGGGACGGTCCTGGTGGAACCGCCGGCGAGCGCACCTCCGCCGCCAGTCGACGCGCCGGTGATGGCACCGCTGACCTGCGCGCTCATCTCCGCGACGGTGCATGCGGCGTCCCAAGGTCGCGCACGCATCTTGTCCGCCACGCCGGAGGCGCCTCCGGTGACGTATGCGATCATCGCGGCGGCCGTGCACTGCATGTTCGAAGGCCGTGTCCGCATCGTTTCGGTCAGCCCGGTGCACAGCGATCCTTCGTGGGCCCGCGAGGGGCGCAGGGATATTTTTTCCTCACATCGGATCCGCTAATCCCCGCCCACCATGTTCACCGGATTCTTCGACTACCTGCAGACCACCGGTTTCGCGCTGCTCACCTGGAAAATGCTCGTGATGTGGGCGGTCTCCGGCGTGCTCCTCTGGCTCGCCATTCGCAAGGGCTTCGAGCCGCTTCTGCTGGTGCCGATCGCCTTCGGCGCGCTTGTCGCCAATCTGCCGACCCGCGGGGTGATGAGTTCCGAATTGCGGCCCGACGGAGTGTATGAAACCGCCACGTTCACGGTCGAAGGGCACGGGGTCGCATCGCCGGAGATCGCAGGCGCCGCGCCGTCCGGTGGCAGCCAGCGCGTCCGCATCACCCGTGTCGAAGGCGGGCTCTACGATTTCATTTCGCAAGGCGTGAAACTGGAGCTGTTCCCGCCGCTCATTTTTCTCGGGGTCGGGGCGCTGACGGATTTCGGGCCGCTCATCGCGATGCCGCGCACGCTGCTGCTCGGGGCCGCCGCGCAGCTCGGGTTGTTCATCACGTTCATGGGGGCGAATCTGCTCGGGTTCACCGCAAAGCAGTCCGCCTCCATCGGCATCATCGGGGGTGCGGACGGGCCGACGGCGATTTTCCTGAGCAACAAACTCGCCCCCGAACTCCTTGGGGCCGTCGCGGTCGCGGCCTACAGCTACATGTCGCTCGTGCCGCTGATCCAGCCGCCGATCATGCGCCTGCTCACGACGAAGAAGGAACGCGTCATTCGCATGCGTTCGCTGCGCCCGGTGTCGAAGCTGGAGAAACTCATCTTCGCCCTCGTGGTGATGATCGTGTGCGTGCTGCTGGTGCCGGATGCCTCCGCGTTGATCGTGATGCTGATGCTCGGCAATTTTCTCCGTGAATGCGCGGTCACCGAGCGCCTCGTCAAAGCCTCGCAGAACGAGATCATCAACGTCCTGACGCTCTTCCTTGGGACCAGCGTTGGCCTCACCATGGCGGCCGAAAGTTTCCTTGCCCCGGCCACGCTCAAGATCATCGGACTCGGCGTGGTCGCCTTCGCTTTCTCGACCGCGGGCGGCGTGTTGTGCGCGAAGCTCATGAACGTGCTTTCACCGGGCAATCCGGTCAACCCGCTCATCGGTTCGGCGGGCGTTTCCGCGGTGCCGATGGCGGCGCGTGTCTCGCATGTCGAAGGACAGCGTTACGACAAAACCAACTACCTGCTCATGCATGCGATGGGGCCGAATGTGGCCGGTGTGATCGGCACGGCCGTCGCCGCGGGTTACTTCATTTCAACGCTCGGCCATTGAGCCGGGCCTCCTCCCATGATTCCCGTCGAACATCGGTCAACGCACACCCGGGCCTGTGGCAGGCCGGGTTGGATGATTTCGCATTATGCGAGCGTGGTCTCCACGCAAGCGCTCTCCCGCCCGCTACCGGCCTGGTCGGCGGTGTGGGCCGACGAGCAGACGGCCGGACGAGGCCAGGAGGAGCGGAGGTTTGTATCCGATCCGGGCGGCATCTATCTCACGGCGGTCCTGCCGTATGAGGGCGACGCGCTCGCGGCGAAAGGGTTTGCCCTCGCCGTGGGCTGGGGCATCTGCACGGCCTTGCGACGCGCGGGGGTGATGCAATTGCGTCTCCGCTGGCCGAACGACCTCATGGTGGGAATGGCGAAGGTCGGAGGCATTCTCGTTGAACAAGGCGGGCCGGACACGCTGCTGGTGGGCGTCGGGCTTAATATCACCAACCGGCCCTGGGTGTCCGACGCCACGCTGTGTGGCGTCGCCGGCCGGCTCGCGGACAGTTTTGGACGCCAGCCCGTGCCCGAGCGCGACGAGTGGGTGACGCGCCTCCTGCGGGCAATCCGCCTGGCACATCGCGAGTTTGGACGAATCCGACTGGCGGGTTTTGCGCCGGTCATGGACCGCTGCTGGGGCGAGCCGCACGACGTTGCGCTCGAACCCGCGCGCGGCGTGACGCTGGCGGCGACTTGCGGCCGGTTTCTGGGAATCGACAGCCGGGGGGCCGTTCGCCTGCGCACCGCGCCCGGGGTGGAGGCGAGGGTGCCGGCGCATCATATTCAAAAACTGAGAGAGGTCGGATGACGGGCGGACGTTGTTGTTCCCTCCCTTAATAGAGCCAGGTCGCCTTGGCATAAACGCCGCGCTGGATTTCCTGGCGCGACGCGGGGGATCCGAATTCGGCGTGATGATCGTGGAGCAGATTCTGGCCGACCACGGAGAGTTCGAGCTGTGGTTTCGGGCGCCAGCCGATGCGCACGTCGGCCTCCTGATAGGAAGGAACGTCCTGATTCGAAATTTCCCCGACATGGCGGAGGGTGACATCAAACTCCAGGTTCCACGGCAGATCCAGCGACGAACGAAGGGAGAATTGATTGCTCGCGTCGTGCGATTCGTTGCTTCCTCCCGACACATCCGTGCTGCCCGGCTTCGGGCGGAGATCGACGAACAAACGTGTATAGCCTGCCTGAATACGCCAGGTATCGGTCACATGGTAGTCGGCGGTCAACTCCACGCCGTAGGATTCGCCTTCGAGGCCGTTGCCGATGACCAGGGGCGTGGGAGCGGGGGGAGCGGCCTGCTCCAGGCTGCGCAGATCGTCGTAATCATGATAGAATGCCGCCGCCGAGAGAGAAAGCCGCGGTGAGACCTGCACGCGATAGCCCAATTCGTAGGCGATCAGTTCCTCGGATTCGAAGTCCGGTCCGCCTTGCAGAACCGTGAAGGGCGGAGTGCCCGGGGCAAAGAGCTCGCGGTCGATGCGCGACGGGGTGCGCATCGCCCGGGAAACCGCCGACCACACGGTCTGTGTTGACGTAGGCCTCCAGGCGAGGCGCACGCTGGGTTGCACCTCCCAGCCGGTGTAGTCGTTTTTCTCGAGCTTGGTGCCCAGGGTGAAGCTCAGGCGATCGGGCACGAGGGCGATCTCGTCTTGCAGGAAAACACTGAACCATTCGCGGGTGACGTCGGCGGGCAGAAAGGCGAGCGTGGCACCGTTCGCCACGTGATCGTCCACGAGCCGGTAGCCGACGCCCCAGATGAGGTTGTGCCGTTCGCCCGCCACGAAATGGTGCTGAAGGTCGAAGTCGTAGGTGGCGAGGTTCTCCCGAAACGTTCCGGGGATATCCCGGTGGGTCCGGTCGTAATACCACTGAAGCTGAAGATCGGAGTCGGGGGTGAAACGATGGGTCCAGCGACCGAGCAGGTTGCCGCCGCTCACCTCGATGTCGTCAGGGCCGGCCTGGTCGATGCGGCCGCCGTAGAGGTCGCCCTGGACGGTGAAGAGATTGTCCTCCGCGGGATTCCAATCGAGGCGGAAGCCGGTCTGGCCCATGTTCCAGCGGTTGTCCGCTTCATCGCCGGTGCTCGCCAGCAACGTGCTGTCGCGCTCAAAATACTTGGTGTAAATCCGATAATGCAGGGTGGGGGAGAGTGCGCCGCCATAACGCAGTCCGCCGAAGCCGAGCAACTCCGTGCCGGCGCCGCCGAGGAGGAGCAGTCCCTGGGTGTCGCGAGCCTCCCTGGTGGTGATGTTGATCACGCCGTTGACCGCGTTGGCTCCCCACAACGTGGCGCCCGGGCCGCTGATGACCTCGATGCGATCGATGTCCTCGAGCAGCGTATCCTGCACGTCCCAAAACACCCCGGCGAACAACGGGGTGTAAACAGTGCGCCCGTCGATCATCACCAGCAGCTTGTTGGACGTGGTGCTGTTGAACCCGCGTGCACTGACGGCCCACTGGCGCGAATCGATCTGCGCCACGAACAAGTTTGGCGCGAGGCGCAGCGCTTCCGGAATGCTGGTCGCGCCCGAGCGACGGATGTCCTCCCCGGTGACGACCTGGATGGCCGAGGCGGTCTCGGAGAGTTTTTCGGAACGCCGGGAAACGGAGCTGACTTCGAGGTCCATCAACTCCTGCAGGCTCAGTTTTTTGTAGGTGGTGACCTCGGTCTGGGCGAACGCCGGGGAGGAGATCAGGGCGACCAGACAAATGCCCAGGCTGGTGCGGCGGGCCGTGGTGAACCATTGGGGAGGACTCTTCCGCAATCGCGTTTTCGAGAGAGGCGCGGGAATGGCGGAGGGCTGTTCCATGGGGCAAAGTGAATACAACGGGAGAAGGGCGGACTTCAATCGGTGCGGTGGGGGGTGTCGGGTGTCTCTGATCACGACCTGTCACTACGGAAAGCTAAGACGCCTGAACGGCGTCGTGGTGCCCTCAGCCCGGGACTTTCTTACGGGGAGGCCGTCGCCTTGGCAAGTCAGCGATGGGCAAGCCGCTGCAAGGTGGAGCGGAGGGTTTCAACCTGGACGGGTTTGGTGAGGTAGGCATCCATGCCGGCGGCGAGGCATTCGGCTTCGACACCGGCGAGGGCGTTGGCGGTGAGGGCAATGATGGGCACGCGCCGGGTGGGCGGTTCGGCGCGGCGGATCGCTCGGGTGGCGGAAAACCCGTCGAGCTCGGGCATTTCGCAGTCCATGAGGATGAGGTCGTAGTGACCCACCGCGGCCAGGGCCACGCACTCGCGTCCGTTGTTCGCGACGTCCACCCGGTAGCCGAGTTTTTTGAGCAGGTGCGAGGCGAGCTTGCGGTTGGTGGGGTTGTCCTCGGCGAGGAGCACATGGCCCGAAACCCCTTCGGGCAGGACGGGTGGGGCGGAGTCGGTGAAGGATACGACGGGAGCCGGCGGAGCGGCGAGCGTGGTGGGAATTTGCAGTGTGAAGGTCGATCCGCGGCCCGCCACGCTTTCGACCGTAAGGGTGCCGCCCATCAGACCCGCCAACTGGCGGGAAATCACCAGGCCAAGGCCGGAGCCGCCGTAGCGGCGGGTGGTGGAGCTGTCCACCTGAGAGAAACGTTGAAAGAGGCGTTTGATCTCGTTGGGCGGAATGCCGATGCCGGTGTCGGTCACATCACAGCGGAGCGTGCCCAGGGTGTGGGCGGACGAGGTGGTGGGCGGCTGCCAGCGGACCCGCAACAGGACGCGGCCGGTCGCGGTGAATTTGACGGCGTTGCTCACCAGATTAAGGAGGATCTGGCGCAGCCGGCCCGGGTCCCCGACGACGTGAATCGGCCCGGCCTCGTTTTCGAGGGAAAGCACGAGGCTTTTTTCGGCGGCGCGCGGGGCGAGCAGGGTGGTGACCTCGACCAGCGTCTTGTGCAGGGGGAAGGGGATCTGCTCCAGGGTGACGCGCCCGGCCTCGATCTTGGAAAGGTCGAGGATGTCGTTGAGCAACTGGAGCAGGGAGTCGGCCGAACCTTTGAGGGTGTGGACGTAGTCGCGCTGGTCGGAATTGAGCGGCGTATCCATCAAAAGACTACTGAAGCCGAGGATGCCGTTCATGGGCGTGCGAATCTCATGGCTCATCGCGGCGAGGAATTCGCTCTTCGCCTGGTTGGCGCGGTCGGCGGATTCCTTGGCGCGAAGGGCTTCCTCCTGGGCGCGCCGGCGGGTGGCAATCTCCGCCTTCATGAGGGAGAACCAGACGGAGCTGGAGGTAACGACGGTGAGCAGAATGAAGGTGAGGAGAAGGCTGCCTCCGCGCGCCGCCAGCAGGGTGGAAATCCAGACGTCGGCGGGCAGGTCGATCCCGAGGGCGCCCTCCACCCGGCCCCCGGCGTCATACATGGGCTGGTAAAAGCTCACGAACGTGCCCCACTCGTCGGTGATCATGTTGGTGTCGAAAACGGCTTCGCCGGCGAGGGCCCGGTCGTTGGTGGAGGCGGCGGTGGCATACTCGTAGCCGATCGGCGTCCGGCGTTCGCGCCCGTCTCCGTAGACGCCGTCGCGATCGTAGTCTGTTTCGGAATCGACAATAAAACCGACCTTCCCGTCGGGCCGGCGGCGGTAGGTGTAGATGTCGATGACGTTGGGATTGCGTTTCAGCCAGGCCTTCTGGTGCTCGATCAGGGTGAGGTAGAGCGGATCATCGGGCGGCGTGTCAAAATCAAGACGGGCGTGACCGAGCTTCTCGAATTCGTAGGCGAAGGTCGGCGCGAGTCCGCCGACCATCTGGCGAAGAATCGCCCGGTTTTTATTTTCCGCCGTGACGGCCGACCAGAGTCCCGCCGCCAGAAGAGCGGCCATCAGCGCGATCACAGGTGCACTGAATCCACGTCCGGCCAGACGGCGGCGGAGGGTGCGCAGCCCGATTCCAAATACGATGACGGACAGCACCAGTAACAGGGCGAAATCCAGCCGGTAATTTAGAACATGGAGGAGGCTCATGCGGGCACGCGCGAGGGGCAGTGCCGGAGTTTCGACTGATCCCGGATGTCCGACAACCTCGCGGTCGTGGGGGGATGTCCTCTGGAAGACTAGACCCGAATGGATGTGCCTGCCTGCCCCCCGCCCGGGGCTCTCCCGGTGCCTCAGGCTTTTTTCACAAAGCAGGCTTTAAGCGCGATTGCCGTGCCTTCGATCTTGCAGTCGATCTCGTGATCGCCGTCCACCAGGCGGATGTTTTTTGCCTTGGTGCCGGCTTTGAGCACCTGCGAGCCGCCGCCCAGCTTGAGATCCTTGATGAGGGCAATGGTGTCTCCGTTGGCCAGTGCATTGCCGTGGGCATCCTTCACGACGCGGGCGGCCTCGGGAGCGGCCTCCTTGGGCCACTCGTGACCGCAGGTGGCACACTCCCAATGGTCGGGAAGGCTGAGCACATCTTCGAGCGTGCAGGCAGGGCAGGCGGGATTGGACATTCCGCTACGGCAACTGAATACCCCGTCAATAGGCAACACGGAAGCCGTCCGGGGCCCTGGCCAAATCTCAGGGCTTCGGAGATTCGCCGGCGAATTCTCCGGTCGTCCGAGGAGCGTCGGGCAACTGGGCGTCGAGTGATTCACGGTATTTCAAACAGCCTCGCAAGAACTGCGGCCACTCAGGCACCTCCAGCGCTGGAGAAACTTTTTCCGGGAGCAGCCCCCACAATTGCGGATGATGCCAGCACAACGCGTGTCCGCTACTGTCGCGGTGTTCACGAATGCCGGCCCGCAGTTTTTTGACCTCCTCGATGAGTTCGTCGCGGCTGAGTTTTTCCAAATCCTGGTCCATGGCTCGTGACGGTTGGACCGCAGGATCAGAAAAAAGTCCGGCGCCTGAAGCGAGTTTCAGGAGGCCGGATCAGCCCTTACCGGCGCCACTCGCTGGGGGTGCGACCGGTCTGCTTGCGGAACCAGCGGGCGAAGTAGTTGGGGTCATCAAACCCCGCGCGCGCGGCGGCATCCGCAATACTCGCATCGCTGCGCAAGGAATGTTGCGCGGCTTCGAGGCGCAGCCGGTCGCGCAAGGCGCGGAGGCCGACACCGGTTTCGCGCTTCAGCTTGCGATTAAGATAATCCGGCTGGTAGCCGGCTTCGCGCGCGACCACCGCCAGAGGAGCCGGGGTGCGCAGCAGCGTGCTCACGCGCTCGAATAGCGGCACGGCTCCCGCCGGCGCGGCTTGCTCGGGGGACGATTCCAGCAGGCGGGCGATCACCGCGATGATCGGCGGGTAGTCGGACAGGGTGAGGCGGCCCTTGCGCGGCACGCGGGCGAGCAGGTCGTGGAGTTCGTTGAGCGTGCTTTGCGGAAAGCGTCGATGCCCGCTGCGCAGGCGGTCGCGATCCTTCATCTCATAATCAAGCACCAGGCAAAGCGGGCGGCTGGAGCCCTGCTGCAGGAAGCCGTGGGGCATTCCGGGCGGGATCACAAAGAGATCGCCGGCGTGAGCGTCGCGCTTGCGGCCCTTGATCGTCTGCCACCCTTCGCCGGAGAGGTAGAGAATCAACTGGGTGTAATCGTGCGTGTGCGGGGCCACCTCGGCTTCGCGGTGGCGGTTGAGCTGTAATTTGCGCAGCACAAAGCCGAGCGCCTGAATTTCGATTTTTTGGATGAGAATGGGGCTCCAGGCTAGCATGGGGCAGGTCGGGTTGGTGCTAGCAAAGGTCGGCTTCGTTCTAACCGCAAGACCTGGTTATGCGTATGATGCGTGCACTCCAGCCACCCCGTATTCCTTTATCACCATGACCACACACAAAGTCGGTATCATCATGAACGGCGTCACCGGCCGCATGGGCACCAACCAGCATTTGCTGCGTTCCATCGCGGCGATCATCGCCCAGGGCGGCATCAAGCTCTCCGATGACGAGATCATCATGCCCGATCCGATTCTGGTGGGCCGCAGCGCCTCCAAGCTCGCCGCGCTCGCCGTTCGCGCCGGCCTGCCCGAGGATCGCATCACCACCAATCTCGACTCCGCCCTGGCCGATCCGAACAACATCGTTTACTTCGACTCGACCCTCACCGGTCAGCGTCCGACCGGCGTCCGCAAGGCCATCAAGGCCGGCAAACACATCTATTGCGAAAAGCCTACCGCCACCACGTCGGAGGAAGCGCTCAAGCTCTACAAGGAGGTCACCAAGGCCGGCCTCAAAAATGGCGTCGTGCAGGACAAGCTCTGGCTGCCCGGCCTGCTCAAGCTGAAGTATCTCATCGATACCGGCTTCTTCGGCAAAATCCTCTCCGTGCGCGGTGAGTTCGGTTACTGGGTATTCACCGGCGAATACGAGAAGCTCCAGCGTCCCTCGTGGAACTACCGCAAGGAAGACGACGGCGGCATCATCGTGGACATGCTCTGCCACTGGCAGTATGTCATCCAGAATCTCTTCGGTGAAGTGAAGAGCCTCTCCTGCCTGGGTGCGACCCACATTCCCGAGCGTTGGGACGAGGCCGGCAAGAAATACAAGTGCACCGCCGACGATTCCGCCTACGCCACCTTCGAGTTGGAAAATGGCGTGATCTGCCACTTCAACTCCTCCTGGTCGGTTCGCGTGGATCGCGACGATCTCCTCACGCTTCAGGTTGACGGCACCCACGGTTCGGCCGTCGCCGGCCTGCGTGATTGCAAAGCCCAGGCGCTCGCCGCCACGCCGCGCTGCACCTGGAATCCCGACATCGACAGCCCGATCAACTACAAGGACGGCTGGACGCGCGTGCCCTCCAACGCGACCTACGACAATGCCTTCAAGGTGCAGTGGGAGCTTTTCCTGCGCCATGTGGTGAAGGACGAGCCGTTCCCCTGGAACCTGCTTCAGGGTGCCAAGGGCGTGCAACTCGCCGAACTCGGCCTCGAGTCGTGGGCCAAGCGCAAGTGGATCGACGTGCCCAAGCTGGGCTGAGACGGGAGACGTGGACGCGGCGACCACCGCGTTCGTTCTCGTTCATGGATCCAAACGCGGCAGGATGCCGCGTCCACTCTCGCACGCCGGGACGATTTATAAACCGTCCCGGCGTTTCCATGTCCGTATCTTTCCCTTGCGTGTGCTTGCACGGGAATGTTTTGAAACACCCGGTGATTTGCCATGTCCGGGTTGAAACCCCCGTCGACATCGGTTCATTCACTTCGCCTTCAGCCCACTTCAACCATGCTCATCTGGATTGTCCTTATCATCGTTCCCATGCTTTTCGGCCTCTACGCGCAAACGCGCGTGCATGGCGCCTACAATAAGAACGTGCAAATCCCCTCCCGCGGGCGGATCACGGGCCGCGAGGCCGCCGATGCCGTGATGCGCTCCGCCGGGATCACCAATGTCGAGATTGTGCAGGTGCCGGGGCAACTCACCGACCACTACGATCCCATTCATCGCCGGCTGGCCCTTTCTGAACTCAACTACAACGGCACCAGCCTGGCCGCCCTCGGCGTCGCCGCGCATGAGGCCGGCCACGCCATCCAGCACAAGGTCGGCTATGCCATGATGAACGTCCGCCAGACGCTCGCCCCGGCCACCCAGATTGCCGCCGGCGTGTCCAACTACGTCATCCTCGCCGGTATTCTACTGGTGAGCTACATGGGCTCGGCCTTTGGTTACAATCTCCTCTACATCGGGGCCATCGCGCTTGGCGTGATCGTGTTGTTCCAGCTCGTGACGCTGCCCGTCGAATTCGACGCCAGCCGCCGCGCCAAGGCCCAACTCGTGACCCTCGGCATTCTTGATAAGGACGAGATCAAAGGCGCCAACGAGACGCTCGATGCCGCCGCGTTGACCTATGTCGCCGCGTTTGTCGCCGCCCTCGGCTCGTTGCTGCATATCATCATGATCATCGCCGGCGGACGGCGCGAGGAGTGACCTCCGGACTGCCTTCTCCCGACTTCAACCGCGCTCCTCCCCGGAGCGCGGTTTTTTGTGGCCCTGGGCATGGGCTCAGGACGAGGACTGCCGTCCTCCCTCGGCCCGCGCCTCGGGCCACTCCCTGCAAAACCCCCTTGCACCTGCGGACGGCGCGCCTTCACTCCTCGTCTTTCCCCTCATGGCTTACGACTGGCTCAAAGGTGTTGCAGATGAATACGACGTGATCGTCATTGGCTCAGGCCTCGGCGGCATGACGGGGGCCAACGTGCTCGCCAAGGCCGGCCACAAAGTCCTCCTGCTGGAGCATCACTACCAATTCGGCGGCCTCGCCACGTGGTTCACGCGCAAGGGCGGACACATCTTCGACATCTCCCTTCATGGTTTTCCCAGCGGCATGATCAAGAGCTGCCGTCGCTACTGGACCAAGGAAATCGCCGACTCGATCCACCAGTTGAAGGACATCCGCTTCGTGAATCCACAGATGGACGTGTGGACCACCTTCACGCGTGACGACTACACGCGCGTGCTCGTCGAGCAGTTCAAACTCCCGCGTGAACAGGTCGAGTCCTTCTACGACCACCTGCGGGCGATGAACTACTACGACAACAACCCCGAGACGACGGGGCAGATGTTCAATCGCTTCTTCCCGGGCCGCCCTGATGTCCACCGCCTGCTGATGGAGCCGATTTCCTACGCCAACGGCTCCAACTTCGACGACCCCGCGATCACCTTCGGCATCGTGTTCTCCAACTTCATGGGGGCGGGCGTCTACACGTTCCAGGGCGGCTCCGACGTGCTCATCGAAAAGATGGCCGACGAACTTCGCAAAAATGGCGTCGAGCTCCGCAAAAAAGTCCTGGTCGAAAAAATCCTCGTCGAGGAACGCGATGGCAAAAAAGTCGCCTGCGGTATCGTCGCCAAAAACGGCCGGGTGATCCGCGCCAAGGCGATCCTCTCGAACGCCAACATCAAGAATACCATTTTCCGCCTTGCCGGTGAGGAGAACTTTCCCGCCGATTTCGTCGAGCAGGCGAAGGCCGTGCGCATCAACACCAGCTCCTGCCAGGTGTATCTCGGCATCCGCAAGGGCGAGTCGATCCCGCATATCGGCGACCTGGTCTTCACCTCCGAGGCCCCCGAATACAGCAACGAGGAGCTCACCGCGCTGCACACGACCAGCCGCACATTCTCGGTCTATTATCCCGACACGCGCCCGGGCTCCGATCGCTATACGGTGGTCGCCTCGCTCAATGGCCGCTACCCCGACTGGAACGCGCTCTCCGAGGCGGATTACGAGAAGCACAAAGAGCGCATGATTGAGGAGAGCATCGCCGCATTGGAAAAATACATCCCGGACGTGCGCGCCAAGATCGATTGGAAGGAAGCCGCCACGCCACGCACCATCGAGCGCTACACGACACATTTCCAAGGCACGTCATTCGGCACGAAGTTCGAGGGTCTGCCCGTGTCGATGAACCTCTCCGAAAAACTCCCCGGCCTCTTTCATGCCGGCAGCGTGGGTATCATCATGTCGGGCTGGCTGGGCACGATCAATTACGGTGTGATCACGTCCAACAAGATCGACAAATACCTCTTCGCATTGAAGCAGCAGGCGGCGGCCGCGGGTTGAGCCAGGCGTCGGGCGCCCGAACGCCCTGAGCGTGGGCTCGAGGTCAGGGTATTGCCCAAGGCTCGCATCTTTGCGCCTCTCCGTTTCAATCTGCCCATGTCTTTCTCCGTCCTCGGTCTTTCCGAACCGCTCCTTCGCGCCATTGCCGATAAAGGGCACACCGAGGCCACGCCCGTCCAGTCCGCCGCCATTCCCGCCGTTCTGCGGGGCGAAGACGTCTGGGCCTCCGCACAAACCGGGTCTGGTAAAACCGCCGCGTTCGTCCTTCCGATCATCGACCGCCTCGTGGGCGGCGGCCCGCGCGGACGCGGCCGTTTTGTGCGCGCACTCATTCTCGTGCCCACGCGCGAACTCGCCGCGCAGATCGCCGGGGAGATTCAGGATTACGGCCGGCACCTTCCGCAAGAGGCGGCGTTGAAAACCCTCGTCGTCGTCGGCGGAGTGTCCATCAACCCCCAGATGATGGCGCTTGGCGGGGGCGCCGATATCATCGTTGCCACACCGGGACGCCTCCTCGACCTCGTCGATCACAATGCCGTTTCGCTCTCCTCTGTCGCCACGCTCGTCCTGGACGAAGCCGACCGCTTGTTTGCCCTCGGTTTTGCCGACGAACTTGCCCGCGTGATCGCATTGCTTCCGACCCGTCGCCAGACGCTGTTGTTTTCCGCCACGTTTCCCGCGCCCGTGCGCGCGCTCGCCGCGCGGCTTCTGCACAAACCCGTGCGCATTGAGATCGCCTCCACGCCCGAGGGTAAGCCCGACATCCTTCAGCGCGCGATTGAAGTCGACGTGCCCCAGCGCACCCAACTCCTCCGCAACCTCGTCATCTTGCACGCATGGACGCGCGTGCTGGTCTTTGTTGCCACCAAATACGCAACCGAGCACGTCGCCGAAAAACTCTGCCGCCTCGGGATCGAAGCCGCCGCGCTCCATGGTGAACTCAGCCAGGGCGCGCGCACGCAGGTGCTCGCCGATTTCAAGGCGAGCCGGGTGCGCGTTCTCATCGCCACGGATGTGGCGTCGCGAGGCATCGACATCGAGCAGTTGCCGGTGGTGGTGAACTACGACCTGCCGCGCTCGCCCGCCGACTACATTCACCGCATCGGTCGCACCGGACGGGCAGGGGAGAGCGGCGTGGCGGTGAGTTTTATCAGCGCGGAGACGGATGCGCACTTTCGCCTGATCGAGAAACGCAACGGGCTGAACCTCACGCGCGAGCAGATCGCCGGCTTCGAGCCGCTTGAAACCATTGTGCCCGCTCCGCCGCAGGCCGGTGGCATCAAAGGAAAACGCAAGAGCAAGAAGGACAAGCTCCGCGAGGCCGCCGGACTTCCCCCCTCCACGCCTCCGCCCCCGGCGAAACCCGCCGCCCACGCAGCGGGCATGCCCGAGGAGCCGAAACTGGGCGAATATTTCTCCTGGTCTCCGCGCACGCCGCCGCGCCGGCGGTGAATAATGACTGCGTCCGCCTTTGTTCCTCCGCCGGTCGCCTGCGAACGCCTGCGGGACATCCTTCCGCGCTTCGACGGCACCCATGAGCTCCTGCCGCAGGCCGGGGCAGGGGAGCGGTATATCGGGTATCCGCTCCCGGCGCATGCCTCGACCGAGATGAAGGAGTTTCTCAAGCCACTGATGATGCTTGAACCGGAGCCCGACTTTGTCGCCCGCCTGCCGGGTGGCCGGGTGTTTGGGCCGGGAGCGGTGCTCTCACCCGACGGACGTTCCCTTGCCCGCGATATTTCGACGGACTTCGGAAAGCCGTTTGATCAACACTGGTTGCTCACTTACGCCAAAATGCGCCCGCCTGTCCGCGTCGCCGGCGCAACCGCGGTGGTCGCCGTCACGCTCGGCGAAGGCTACTGCCACTGGCTGCTTGAGGAGCTTCCACGCCTGCTTGCACTGGATGGCCGTGACACCGGCACCGTGATCGCCCACACCGGCGCTTTGTTTATCCGCGAGGCGCTGGAATCGGGTCGTTTTCACAAGACACGATTTCTGGAGGCCACGCGGTATTCACATTTTGAATGCGATCAACTCATCATTCCCGGCTTGGTTGGCAGGCCTGGATACCCGACGCCTCGGGTGGTGCGCTTGCTGGAAGAGTTCAGTGGACCTCTGCACGAACCGGCGGGCACCTGGGGAGAGCGCCTCTACATCACCCGGGAGAAGGCCGGACGCCGCCGGGTGAGCAACGAGGCGGAGTTGTGGCGACGGCTTGAGGGCGGCGGGTTCACCAAGCTCCGCCTGGAAGAGCTGTCGTGGAAGGACCAGATCAACGCATTTTCGCATGCAAAGGTGATCGTTGCCCCGCACGGAGCGGGACTGGCGAACCTTGTTTTTTGCCGGCCGGGAGTGCGCGTTGTCGAGTGCTTCAACCGGTCTTATGTAAACCCCTGCTTCGGGCGGTTGGCCGGTCTGGGAGGTCTTGATTACCGCCCGTTGGTTTCCGCCGGCAGCGAACCACTCGCGTGCGATCCGCAGGCAAACCGCCGGGATGTTTGCGCGGACATCGCCGGCATCATGGATGCCCTGATCGAAATGTAGGAGACCGCCCCATATGCACGCGGTGGAACCAAAACCGCTGGAAGGTTACCCGTTACCCGCCTATGAAAACGACCCTTCCCTCCATTGCTGAAACCATTTCCCAAGGCGGCCGCACCGGCACGGTCGAGACAGCTGACGATGGTTTCAAACTGCAACTCACCGAGTCCGACGATCATTCCCAGGGGCTTACGCCGGAGCATCTGTTCGGGGCTGCGTGGGCGGCATGTTTCCACAGCGCGGTCCTGCACTGCGCAAAGGAGACGCGGCTCCACGTCGAAGGCACCACGGTGACCGCGCGCGTAAAACTTCAACCGGAAGAAGAAAAGCCTTTTGAGGTGGAGCTAAGCGTAAGCCTGCCCGGCCTGCCCGAAGACAAGGCCCGTCACGTCCTGGCCCTTGCGCATGAGATGTGTCCGTATTCCCGGGCCACGCGCGGACGTGTCAGCGTGAAGATCACGCTCAACTGACTTGCCCCGGCGTCCTCTGCAGGCGCGGGCGAGGCGCCTGAGTTTAGGGTTTCCACCTTGCCCGGTGCGGGCATTGATTACGGCGTCCTTTGCTGCATCATGCCGTTTGCCCCACCGCTTATGTTTAACCGCCCGCTTTCTTTGCCGCGTTTCGTCGCCCTGATTTCCCTCGCCGCAGTCGTGACTCATTCCCTCACGGCCCAGACGAAGTCGGCATTTGGCACAAGCGAGGTGACCAGCGCCGCGATGGTCGGCATTCTCTACGACCTGAAGCAGGACCAGGCGCGCAAGCCGATGAAGATGGATATCCCCGCCTACGGGCGTCTCATCGACGAATTTATTTCCAAGGGCTGGGACGAGGGCGTGCTCAACCGTTACTTCCGCGCCGCCCGGCCGCTTTACACGACGCAAATTTTTATTCCGCTGATCTCGGCCAGCGCCGCGCCCAAGGCCTTCGAGGTCGAAAACATCGTGAAGCCGATGTTCTGGCTGATTCACTATAAAGGCCAGGTTTCGGCGCCGACTTCGGGACAGTGGCGCTTCTGGGGCTACGGCGAAGAGGTGTGCAGCGTGGCGATCAACGGCAAGAACGTGCTTCTCAGCAACTGGAAGGAAATCACCACGCCTTCCGTCGGATGGAAATCCCCCGAGCCTCCCGGTCAACCCGCCGCGAGCGGACACCTGAAAGCGGGCGACTGGATCGAGCTCCAGGCCGGACAGGTGGTGGACATCGATGTGTTGATCGGCGAACGCGGCGGCGGCGTGTTCGCGGCATTCCTGCTCATCGAAAAACGCGGTGAGACCTATCAGAAAATAAACGGCCATCCCATTCTGCCGGTGTTCCAGCTTGCACCCCACGACACCGTCCAACCGAAGTCCGTCAAAGAAGGGCCGGTTATCGCGACCAAGGGGCCCGTCTGGAAGGGGCTGGAATAGCGTCAGGGATCCCCATTTCCAAACTTGCAGCAGCGAGGCGGGCGCGGTGTGGTTGACGTTCCATGTCCCAAGTCGTCACCGACCTCATCCCGCACCGGCCTCCATTCCTGTTTGTTGACGAGATCGTCTCCGAAACGGCCGACAGCCTCACCGCCCGCCGCACGTGGCGCGCCGAGGAGGATTTCTACAAGGGGCACTACCCCAACGCGCCCATCACCCCCGGCGTCCTGTTGTGTGAGGCGGTGTTCCAGACCGGCGCGCTGTTCATGGCCCGCCAGGCACAGGCCGCCGGCGCCAAGCCGGGCGAAGGCGTGCCGCTCCTCGCCAAGATCAGCGACGTGCGTTTCCGCAATCCGGTTTATCCCGGCGATCAGATCATCATCGAGGTGAAGAAAAAGGAGGTCATGGGCGGCTTCACCATGATGGCTGGCGCGATCAAAAAAGCCGATGGCACCCGCGTGCTCACAGTCGACTTTGCCGTCGCATGGAAAACCCCCGAGGGCCAGCAACAACAGGCCCAGCAATAATAGGGAACCCGGAAAATCAGGGATAATGCATTGGAATTATCGAGTTCGTTTCCTGATTTCCTGATTTCCACATTTAAATCCGACTGTCCCATGCCCGATTTCCTCAATCTCACCGGCAAGACGTTTGTCGTTCTCGGCGTCGCCAATAAAAAAAGCGTCGCATGGTTCACCGCGAAGACCTTGGAAGAGCAGGGGGCGACGGTGCTCTACAGCGTGCGTTCACCCGCCCGCAAAGCCTCGCTTGATGCCACGCTCGCGGGGAAACCGGTGTTCGTATGCGATGTGGAGGCCGAGGGTGCGCCCGCGTTGCTCGCCGCGGAAATCACTGCAGCCGGTTATTCCCAGATTCACGGCATCGTCCACTCGATCGCTTTCGCCAACTACAGCGAAGGGTTCAAGCCCTTCCACGAAACCAAACGCGCCGACTTCCTGCAGGCGACCGCCGTCTCGGCGTTTTCACTCGTCGAGGTGGCCAATGCCTTCAAAACGCTCCTCGTGAAAAACGCCTCGGTGGTCACCATTGGCATCTCCTCGCTTCAGGTCACCCCCGACAACTACGGCTACATGGGGCCGATCAAGGCCGCGCTCGACTCGGCATCGCGCTTCCTCGCGAAATCCTTCAGCGATCATAGCGAAGTGCGCTTTAATGTCGTCGGCTCCGGACCGCTCAAAACAAGCGCCTCGGCCGGCATTCCGGGCTATCTGGAGAGTTATCTCTACGCGGAAAAACTCACGTTTCGTAAACGAAATCTCTCCACCCAGGAAGTCGCCAATACCGCCGTGTTCCTGCTGAGCGAACGCAGCAGCGGGCTCAATGCCACGACGGTCACGGTCGATGCCGGGCTGGGCAGCAACTTTTTCGATAAAGAAATCGTGCGCCTCGCGATGCGCATGGATGCTAAACTCTGACTAACGCAAAGGCGCTAAGACGCAAAGGTCGCCAAGCCGTGAAACACATAGCTCTGATTTATTCCCTTGGGTCGAATACCCCGAAGCTCGCATCGGCTTGGTTGAGTGGTTCTTTATTTCATCTTTGCAGCCTTAGCGCCTTCGCGCCTTTGCGTTAAAAATCCGAAATGCGTTTTCACCACACAGTCATCGAGTCGCTGGCCGTCGCATTGCCCGACGAAGTCCTCACCACGACCCGGGTCGAAGAGACGCTGCGCCCGCTTTACGAGCGCCTGAAGCTGCCCTTCGGCCGGCTCGAGCTCATGACCGGCATTCGCGAGCGTCGCATCTGGCCGGCGGGCACGCGCCCATCCGACGCCAGCGCGGCCGCCGGCAAGGCCGCGCTGGCCAAGTCCGGCCTCCGCGCCGGACAGGTCGAACTCTTCATCCACGGCGCGGTATGCCGGGACATGATGGAGCCCGCCACGGCGTCGTTCGCCCATCGCAAGATCGGCCTGCCTGCGACCGCGCAGATTTTCGACGTGTCCAACGCCTGCCTCGGTTTTCTGAATTCGCTTACCGTCGCCGCCGGCCTGATCGAGAGCGGACAGATCAAATGCGCCCTGATCGTCTCCGGCGAAAACGGCGGTCCGCTCGTTCAGCAAACGCTCAAAACCCTTCTTGAGGCGCCGCTCGACCGCAACGGCATCAAGCCCTACTTCGCCAACCTTACGATCGGCTCGGGCGCGGTGGGTGCGGTCGTGTGCCACGAATCCCTGCTGCCCGCCGGCTCGCGTCCGCATCGCCTGCTCGGCGGCATTGCCCGGGCGGCCACGGTGCACAGCGAGCTTTGCCAGGGCGACACACACGGCGCCGACGCGCTGGCGATGCAGACCGACAGCGAGGCGTTGCTCACCGCCGGACTCGCACTCGCGCGCGACACGTGGGATGCCTTCACCGTCGAAACAGGTTACAACGCGATGACGGCCGACCGGTTCATCTGCCACCAGGTCGGCAGCACGCACCGGCGCAAACTCTACGAGGCGCTGGGCCTCGATCTCGCAAAGGATTTTTCCACATTTGAAACCCTCGGCAACACCGGCTCGGTCGCGCTGCCCGCCACGCTGGCCAAAGCCGTCGAAGCCGGCGCGGTGGGCGAGGGAACCAAGGTCGCGCTGCTCGGCATCGGCAGCGGCCTCAACTGTCTGATGCTTGCACTCGAATGGTAACGATTCCCGACTGGCTCAAGCCGCTCTATCCGTTTGCGCCGAAATCGTTCGCGACCCCGCGCGGCGCGCTCATGAGTTATCTCGATGAGGGCGGCGCGTCCGAAGGCGAGGAGGCGGTGCTCATGTTGCACGGCAACCCGACCTGGTCGTTTTACTACCGCGAACTCGTGCAGGCCGTCGCGCCGCACCTGCGCTGCATCGTGCCCGATCACATCGGCATGGGCCTCTCGGAAAAACCACAGGACTATCCCTACACGCTGGAGGCGCGCATCGGCGACATCGACGCGCTTGTCACGCATCTCGGAGTGAAGCGCCTTCACCTGGTCGTCCACGATTGGGGCGGGGCGATCGGCTTTGGTTATGCGGCGCGTTACCCGCAACGCATCGGCAGACTGGTGGTTCTCAACACGGGCGCCTTCCCGTCGCCGCACATTCCCGCGCGCATCGGAATCTGCAAAACACGCTTCCCCGGCACGGCCCTCGTGCGCGGGCTGAATGGCTTCGCCGGTCCCGCCGCGTGGATGTCGATGCACCGCCGGAAGCTCACCGCCGATGAACGACGCGGTTTCCTGCTGCCGTATGATTCCTGGGCCAATCGTGTCGCGGTGGACGCCTTCGTGAAGGACATCCCGATGATCCCATCGCATCCGACCTGGCGCACGCTCACCGACACGGCGGCCGGCCTGAAGCAGTTCCGGCAAAACCCCGCGTTGATCGTGTGGGGTGGACGCGATTTTTGCTTCAACGACCATTTCTACAACGAGTGGAAGAAGCGACTGCCGCAAGCCCAGGCATACTACCTTGAGGACGCCGGCCATTACGTGCTCGCCGACGCCAACACCGAGGCGATTCCGCGCATCACTCAATTCCTGCGCGGATGAGCGCTTCCGCGATGCGGAGGCCTGCGAGCAGGCGTCGGCATCGCGGAGGGATCGGGCGTCAACGCCCGTAGAGCGTCGCCAGATCCCTGAGGTAGGCGCCGCCGCCTTCCTGATGGAGCTGGCGCAGCTGGGTTTCAGCGTAACGCCACTGCCAGTTGCCCGCCGGTTCACCGGGTGTGTTGAAACGCGCCTCGGCCCCCATGCTAAAGAAATCCTGCATGGGAATGACCGCCAGATTGCTCACCGAGGCGTAGGCTGTGCGGATAAAATCCCAGCCGATCTCATCCCCGCTGATGCGGAAATAACGGCGCACGTGATCGCGCTCTTTTTCGGAAGCCGCCCGATACCATCCCAGCGTGGTATTGTTGTCGTGTGTTCCTGGATACACGACGCTGTTCGCCCGCAGGTTGTGGGGCAGGTAGAGGTTGTCCGCCTCGCCACCGAAGGCGAACTGGAGGATCGTCATGCCCGGCAGGCCGGTGGCGTCGCGCAGGTCGCGGACGGATTGGAACAACTCGCCCAGATCCTCGGCGATCAAGCGGGCGCCGGGCAGGGCGGATTTGATGGCCTGGAAGAACGGGAGACCGGGGCCTTGCTTCCAGTCACCGGTCTTCGCGGTCGTGGCGGTGGCGGGTATCGACCAGTAGGTGTCGAACGCGCGGAAATGGTCGATACGCACGATGTCGCAAAGGGCGAAGTTCGCCTTCAAGCGGGCGATCCACCAGGCATAGCCATCCGCGGCATGCGTGTCCCAATTGTAGAGCGGGTTGCCCCAGAGCTGGCCGTCGGCGGAGAAGTAGTCAGGAGGCACGCCGGCCACGGCAAGCGGGGTGCCGGTCTTCTGATTGATCTGAAACAGCTGCGGGGAGGCCCACACATCGGCACTGTCGCGTGCGACGAATATCGGGGCGTCACCGATGATCTCGATGCCGAGAGAGGCGGCCTTGGTGCGCACGCGCGCCCATTGCCCAAAGAAAAGGTATTGGAAAAACGAATGCGCCTCGGCACGGGCGGCGACGGTCTGGGCGAGGGTGCTTTTTTTGGCTTGGGCAAAGAAGCGGACCTCCGCCGGCCATTCCCACCAGGCGGCGCCGTGGTAGTAATCTTTGATCGCCAGAAAAAGCGCGTAAGGCTCCAGCCAGGAGCTCTGGGCGGCCTTGAACGCCTCGAAGTCGCCATAGGGGAGCTTGATGGAGTCACGACGGGCGGCAAAGGACTCAAACGCGCGAAAGAGCAGCGGAAACTTGGTGACGTAGAGCCAGCCATAGTCGACGTGGTCGCGCGGAAGTTGTCGGACCGTGTCGAGGTCGGCGTGGGTCAACAACCCGCAGTTTACGAGCGGGTGCAGGTCGATCAGGTAGGGATTGCCCGCGAACGAGGAAAAACACTGGTAGGGCGAGTCACCATAGCCGGTGGGCCCGAGCGGGCAGAGCTGCCACTGCCGGATGCCGGAGTCCTTAAGGAAATCGAGGAACTGATCGACCGCGCCATCGAGCACCCCGACGCCTTGATCATTGGGCAGGCAGGTGGGGTGAAGAAGAACGCCGGCGGAACGCTTTTGGAGCCAGGAGAAGAGAGGAGTGGGCAATGCGCACGGGTTGCAGCACGGAAGAATTTTGCTCCAGTCCTTGATTAGACATAATGTTTATTGTGCGATATGATCTAGGGCCGGAAACCTGCTGAAATCCGGCCGAGAGCCTGTTGTTTCCTGCAAAGGTCTGTAAAGGCGCAAACGCCTGGGCCCTGGCCCCGGGCGCCAATTGCCTGCCGTGCGAATTGCGCAGTCCCGGGATCTGTCAGACGCCCAGGCCACGCTGCTTCGCCCGCGCCACCAATTCCGTCATGTTCGTGGCGGAGAGCTTCGCCATCATGTTTGCGCGGTGAAATTCCACCGTTCGTTCGCTCAACGCCATCAACCCGGCGATCTCACGATTGGTTTTCCGGCCGAGCACAAGGCTGAGCACCTGCTGCTCGCGGCGTGAAAGGATCTTGGCCACGCCTTCTGCGTTCGCTCCCTCTTTCGCCATCGTCTCCTGGAATTTCTTTGAAAAATACTGGCGGCCGTCCGCCACCGCGCCCATCGCGTCAGCCAGCGTTTCGGGCGATGCGTCTTTCTCAACATAACCCTCCACCCCTGATTCCCTCACCCGGGTCAAGGCGAGCGCATCGACCAGCGAGGTCACCACCAATGCACGCAACTGCGGACGCACCTGACGGGCCGCGTGCATGAACTCCAGACCGTCCATGCCTGGCAGTTGATAATCAACCAGCACCACGTCGGGACGCGCCGCCTCGACCTGCGCCAGGGCTTCTTCGCCCGAGCGAGCCGAAGCCACGAGCACAAATCGCGGCATCGTCGACAGCCAGCGTTCGAAAAACGCCCTGACCATTCCCTGGTCTTCCACGATCATCGTGCGAATGCGGGGCGGTGAATTCTTGTCGGCAGCATTCATGAGTTTAAGCCTTCCCCATCGCCGGCGTTTTTTAATGTAAATCGAAATTCCGTTCCCCCGTTGGAGCCGGAGCCCGCCTCCAGGCGCATGCCGAGTGCCCGGCAGATTTCACGGCACAAACGCAGGCCCATGCCACCCGTCGCCGTGAGCGGCCCATCCTCTCCCGCCGCCAGCCGCGTCGCCACCGCCGGAGGCAGCTCCGGCCCGTCATTAAACACCGTGAACCGCACGCCGCCCGTGCCATCGTCTTTCGCGCTCAACACCACCCGCGTGCGGGCAAATTTCAGCGCATTGGCGAGCAGGTTGCGCACGAGCGTCTGCGCGAGCACGAGATCGGTTTCGACACGCAACTCCTCCGGCACCTCCACCACGAGTTCCACCTCGTCCGCCTCGGCCAGGGCGTGGTGCAGGGCCACCGCCGACATCGTCAGGGCGCTGGCCCGGTGAACCGCCATCAAGCGCGTTCCCGCGCGCAGACGGGCCCATTGGACCAGGTCCTCGATCATCAGGAGCAAGGTGCGTCCCGTCCTCGCCACGTCGCGGGCAAATTCGCCCGAGGCCTCGTCCGCCGACCGCATCAGGCCCGTGAGCGGACTGCGCAGGTCGTGGCCGATCACCGCCAGCATCCGGTCTTTGTCCGCGTTGGCCGCGAGGAGTTCGTGCGTGCGCTCGCGGACCTCCTCGGCGAGTTCGTCCGCATAGGTGGCCTCAATCATCCGGCGTTGCTCGGTTTCCTCCATGAGCTGCCGCTGAGTCCTCACAAACCGGTCCGCCAGCGCGAGTGACAACAGGAGCATTTCAAGGGCCGAGCCGATCATCAGCCCCCGCATCGCCACGTCCCGCAACGGCGCCTCCAGCAACATGACCGCCACCAGTGGAAGCGACCCGGCGAAGAGACAGCCGAACGACAGCACAAAAAAACGCGCCTGCTGCACCCCCGCTTTCCACGCCACCAGCGCCAGCACCAGCAGCCCCACATGTGTGACACCGGTAGCCTGTGTCGCGTGACGCAGCCACTGTGTCCACGTCGGCCACCAAAGGGATGTAACGAGTGTCGCCAGCGCCAGCGCCAGCAATACCGCGGTCCATGGTCGCAGCACCCAGCGGTCGAGCATGTGGAATCGTTGCGGCAGTTCCAGAAACACCCGGGCAAACTGGATGAGGAAAACCCCGCTCAATGCCATCGTCATTCCGAGGACCATTTCGACACCGGGCGATCCAAAGGCGTAACCCAGTCCCGTCAGCTGTGCGCGAGCCAGAAACATGAACGCCGCCACCGTTGCCAAGTAGAGCACGTAGTAGCCGATATCGGCCACCCTCAGGCGCAACCACAGCAAGGTCGTGTAACCAAGCAACGCCAGCATCCCGCCCAGGTAGATCCCCTCGGCCAGACCGCTGCGCATCCTCGCGGTGTGGAACGCCGCTTCATCCGCCCACCACCCCGGCTGCAAAAACGCTCCGAAAACATTTTTAAAACGCAGATGAACCACCTGCGTGCCCCGCGCCGGCACCGTGACGGGCCACGCCACCTCCCGGCCTTCAAAAGCCTTTTCATCCACCGCCGCCGACTCGCCCGAAATCAGATGCAGCCACCCGCCCTCCTCTTCGATCCACGCATCCGCATGGTCCGCGAAATAATCCAGGTTCTCCAGCACACCGCGCAGCGGACGCTCATCCGGATT
The DNA here is from genome assembly GCA_029266495.1 of Rariglobus sp. GTDB lineage: Bacteria > Verrucomicrobiota > Verrucomicrobiia > Opitutales > Opitutaceae > Rariglobus. The sequence goes on from JAQSWS010000009.1 coordinate 47,491, forward strand.
ATGCAATGTCACCCGCAACCAGACGACTTCATCATACCATTCAGACTCAATGTAGCTCTCCTTCGACCAACGTCTCCAGCCGTCCGCTGAAAGCTGTGCCGCCTCGTCCACGGTCAAGCGCCCGCCCCGATCCCGGAGGTAGTCCACCGTCGAACCCCGCCCATCCGGCAGCCGCGTCATTCCGGATGAGCCTCCTGCAAATCCCAAAAGCAGCCAGCCCAGCACGCCCACGACGAACACCAGCATGCCGGCGATCGGCAGCGGCGAGGTCGGGCGGAGGGGATTCATTGCGTGCGAGCGTTCCCGCATCCTCGCGCAGCGCAAGCCCCGCAAAATGTAAAAACCCCGTAGTCGCTACTGGGTTTGCCCGTTTGCACCCGCCGCGCCCCGTCCGCGAACTCGCCGACATCGAGACAACCGTTCCCGCCTTCACATCCATGAAATCAACCGCCCGCATCACCCGTCGCTTCGCAGGTCTCGCCCTGCTCGCCCTCACCGCACTCCTGCCTGCCTCGTTGGTGGCGCAAGCCTTTATTTTTAATGCGCCCTCCGGTGCATGGAGTGATTCCGGCAACTGGGATCACCGCGACCTCCTGGGCAATTTCCCGGATCGTTACTACTCCTACTACGCCGCAGGCGATGTGCCCGATTTGGCGGACGACGCCTACATCATCGGCGGTCGCACCGCGACGCTCGGCACGGGCACCTCGGGCAGTGCCTACCGGGTCTACATCGGCGAAGGTCCTAATTTCACCAGTCCGCAAAGCTCCGGCACCTTGAACATAACCGGCGGCGACCTCACGTCATCGAACGGTTACATCCAGTATGGCGGCACGGTCAATGTGTCCGCAGGCACTTGGTTTGTCAGCGACAACACCCCGCAAAGCTTGCTTCACATTTATAACGGCGCGCTGAACCTCACCGGCACTGGCGTGGTGCAGGTCGGCCTTAACAGCGTCGGCACCCTGTCCATGGAGCCCTCCTCCGGCACCGCCGTGCTCAACATCGGCACCGGCGGCACCGCCGGCACGCTCGCCGCCGCGCGCATCGTCGGCAACGGCAACGCGGTGGTGAACTTCAACCACACCGGCGACGTCACCTTCGATACGCGTCTGACGGGCCTGCTTTCAGTGACCAAGTCCGGCGTCGGCACCACCGTCCTCACCGGCGCCAACACCTATGCGGGCGAGAGCGGCAACACCTATTCGGGCGGCACCATCATCAACGAAGGCACTCTCGTCGCAGGCGGCGGTTTCTCCGGCACCAAGTCCTCCCTCGGCACCGGCACCGTCACCGTCAACGACGGTGGCACGCTTGCGGGCAACGACCACATCACCGGCCACACCACGATCACCGAAGGCGGGCACCTTGCCCCCGATGCCGGGGGCGTTTTTCGCTTTGATGCGGGCCTCACGCTTGAGGACGGTGCCATTCTCGACCTGAGCCTCGGATCCGGCCCGCCTTTCTCGATTTTGGTGAATGGCGGCGTCTTCAACGCAGCCGGTATCATCACGGTCAATCTCACCGATTCCGGCGATTTCGCCGCCGGCACACCCTACACGCTCATCGATTTCAACGGCGCGATCACGGTCAACAACACCGCCACGTTCCAACTGGGCACTCAGATCGCCGGCTTCACGACTGTGCTGTCCTTCGACGGCAATTCACTGGTGGCCACCGCCACCGTCGCGCCCGCCGTCCCCGAACCCTCCACCTACGCCGCGCTGGCCGGCCTCGGTGCCCTCGCCTTCGCGTTTACCCGCCGTCGCCGCTGACCGCGTTCCTTTCTGTCACGCGATCCATGCCCGCCATGAGTTCTCCGAAACCGCCCGGACCGTCTCTCTTCGCGGGCTGCCTTCCTGCCACCATTCCGCTCCTCGCATCTTCGGCCTTGCGCGAAATATCCTCCTGCTTTCCCGGTTGCCGGATTGTCCTGCTCGCACTCGCTCTTCCCGGCGCCTCCTTCGCCGGAAACTACGTCGTCACGAGTAACGCCGATACCGGCGCCGCCGGCACGCTGCGCTGGGCCATCAACCAGGCGAACGCGGACACCGGGAGCACGATCGCCTTCGATCCGGGGCTCGACCCCGTCGTTCTCCAGAGCGCGCTACCGATGATCACCGCGGCGGTGACGATCAATGGCGGCGCTGGCGCCACCATCAGTGGAAACAACCTCCATCGCGTCTTCTTCGTAAACACGGCCTCGGCCACGGACGCGGTGAAATTTCAAAATCTTACGATCGCCGACGGCTACGCGAAAGGCGGCGATGGCGGCCGCTCGGGTGGCGGCGGCATGGGCGCGGGCGGAGCGATCTTCGTGAATACCGGCGCGGTGTCCGTCTCGGGCATTACGCTCAGGGGAAATGCGGTCCAGGGCGGCAATGGCGGCAACGGGGCGACCGGCGAAACCCCGTCGAGCGGCGGCGGCGGTGGACTGGCTGGAAATGGCGGCGACGGAAGCCGATGGGCCGGCGGCGGCGGGGGTGGTCGCGTGGGCGACGGCGGCGCGGGGGCGGATTATCCCGGTGGCATCGGCGGAGCCGGCGGCGGCCCCAATGGCGGCGCTGGAGCCGTTGGAGACGGCCACGCCGGTGGCAACGGGGGCATCGGCGGTGGCGGTGGCGGGTCGTCCGCGCGCACCGGCCCTGATTACGCCTATCCTGGCGGCAATGGCGGTGATTTCGGTGGCGGAGGCGGAACGCCGGGAGGCGGGAGTCAGGCGGGCTCCGGAGGCTACGGCGGAGGTGGCGGCGGAGGCAGCGCCCTTTTGGCCGAGGGACAAGGCGGAGCGGGAGGCGGAAACGGAGGATTTGGCGGTGGTGGTGGCGGTAGCCCGACCTACACACTTGTCTCCGGGGGAGCATACGGTGGGAGCGGCGGAACCTACGAAATCGTCAACTGGAGAGGGGAGATCCCTGGTTCGGCCGCTGGCGGCGGCGGGGCCGCGCTCGGTGGGGCCATTTTCGTCCGCAGCTACTCTGGCGCCTCGCTCGAGTTCCTTTCCGGCACGGAAACCGCATCCACCGCGACCGGTGGACTGGCCGGCATTTCGATGGCGGCCCCTGTCGGCACCACATTGACCGAAGCGACGAATGGATCAGGAGCGGGAAGCGGCATCTTTCTGTCTGCGGGGGATTCGAACTTCTCCGGCGGCACATTCGCGGGTGAAATCGCCGGCGACTCCGGCGCGAACATGCGCAAGGTCGGCGACGGCACGTTGATGATCCTCGGCACGCTGAGGGCTGATAGCACGATCACCGCCGGAGCGATCAGCATCGGCAATGGCGGCACCACCGGCTCCCTGAGCGGAAACGTGACCAACAACGCCGCGCTGATCTTCAACCGCTCGGACAACGGTCTCGTTTACAGCGGCAGCCTCACTGGCACCGGCGCGGTGACGAAGATCGGCGCGGGGACCGTGACCTTTGCGGGGAACAACTCGTTATATACCGGGAGCATCACCATTGATGAGGGCGTGCTGGCCCTCAACGGCGGGGGAAATCCCAACAATCGCGTGCTCGACACCACGATCAATGCCGGCGGCACCCTGCGCCTGCTCGATCACAATCAGATCGGCACCTCGACCATCACCGTGAACGGCGGCACGTTCGACTTCAACGGCAAGACCGATTACTTCGCGTCGCTCGTCATGAAAAATGGCGGCACGGTGAGCGGCGGCGGCAGGTTCACGCTCGAGAGCATTGGCAGCTCGCTGCTCAGCGCGACGGGTGGCGGCAATGCCGGCACCATCGCCACGACATTTGGCATCACCTCACAATTCGGCATCGGCGGGGATGCCGACCGCACCGTGCAAATCGATATCGCGGCGGCGACCAGCCTCACCATTTCCGGGACCATCCGGGATACCCTCGAGGGCTCGACCCGCGTAGGTAGCGTGAACAAGACCGGCGACGGCACCCTGCTCCTCACCGGTGACAACACCTACACCGGCGGCACGACGCTCACCGGCGGCACGCTCGCACTCGGCAGTGCAGGGGCAATTGGCTCGACGGGTGCCATCACCTTCGCAGGTGGCGCGTTGCAGCTCACCGCAGCCAACACCGCCGACCACTCCGCACGATTCTCCACCGCTGCGAGCCAGCAATACCGCATCGACACAAACGGCCAGTCGGGCGTCCTCGGGACTGCGCTCGCCAGCAGCGGCGGCACCTTCGAGAAACTTGGCGCGGGCACGCTCACGCTCACCGGCTCGAACACCTACACTGGCGGCACGACCATCTCCGCCGGCACGCTCCAACTCGGCAACGGCGGCACCACCGGTTCCATTCTCGGAAACGTCACCAACAACGGCACGCTCGCGTTCAATCGTTCGGATTCATTCACCGCCGCCAATCTCATCAGCGGCACCGGGGCAGTCACCAAGCTTGGCTCCGGCACACTTACTCTCGCCAACAACAATACCTACACCGGTGCCACCACGATCAGCGACGGCACGGTCGTGATCGGTGGCACCGGCGCATCGTCTTCGCATACAATCGCCTCCGGCGCGGTGCTCGAGTTCAACCTCGCCTCCGGAAGCCGCGACCAAGGCGCGGACACGGTCGTTTCCGGCGGCGGCACCCTGGTCAAGAGCGGAGCCAGCACCCTCTCCTGGGGCGCGGGGGCGACCACTTTCCAAATGGCGTCTGGCTCTCTCATCGACGTGCAAGGCGGCACGCTGGTCGGCGGCAGCAACGCCAACGAAGTCTGGAGCGCCAACCTTTCCGATCTGAACGTCGCCGCAGGTGCGCGCTTCTGGGGCGCTGAGGCCAACGCGCGCGTGAACGCACTTACGGGATCGGGAGCCATCCACTCGGGCCTTTCGGGCGCTGGCTACACCGCGTTTACCTTCGGCGTCGACAACGGTTCGGGCATCTTCGCCGGCGTCCTGGCAGACACGAACGCCGCCAGCGGCCATATCGGTAACTTCACCAAGGCCGGCACCGGCACCCAAATCCTCACCGGCACCAGCACCTACACCGGCGGCACGATGATCGCCGCCGGCACGCTCCAACTCGGCAATGGCGGCACCACCGGTTCCATCCTCGGAAACGTCACCAACAATGGGACGCTCGCGTTCAACCGTTCGGATTCTTTTGCCTACGCGAATCTCATCAACGGCAGCGGCTCGGTCACCAAACTTGGTGACGGCACCCTCACCTTCACCACCGCGCAAACTTACAGCGGCGGCACCACGATTTCCGCCGGCACGCTTCAACTCGGCGCCAGTGAACGCCTCGCGGACAACGGCGCGGTGACCATCAACGGCGGCACGCTCGCCCTCGGCTCGTTCAACGAGACAATCGGAAATTTCACGATCTCCTCCGGCGCGATCACCGGCACCGGCACGCTCACCGCCTCCTCATTCGCGGTCGCCGGCCCGGGCACGATTTCCGCAGTGCTCGCCGGCAGTGGCGCGCTCACCCAAAGCGGCGCGGGCACCACCACGCTCACCGGTGCAAACACCTACACCGGTGGCACGACCATCTCCGCCGGCACGCTCCAGTTGGGCAACGGCGGCACCACCGGTTCCATTCTCGGAAACGTCACCAACAACGGCACGCTCGCGTTCAATCGTTCGGATTCCTTTGCCTACGCCAATGTCATCAGCGGCACCGGTTCGGTCATCAAACTTGGTGACGGCACCCTCGCCTTCACCACCGCGCAAACCTACACCGGCGGCACCACGATTTCCGCCGGCACGCTCGCTCTCGACGCCAGTGATCGCCTCGCCAACACCGGCGCGGTGACCATCAACGGCGGCACACTCGCTTTCGGCTCGTTGAACCTGACGATGGGGGCCTTCACGTTTTCTTCCGGTGCAGTCACTGGCACGGGCTCACTCACTGCTTCGTCGTTCGCCCTCATCGACACCGGCACACTGGGCACATTCGCCAACGTGCTCGCCGGCAGCGGCGCTCTCACCAAAAGCGGCGCGGGCACCACCACGCTTACCGGTGCGAACACCTACACGGGCGAAACGACCATCTCCGCCGGCACGCTCCAGCTCGGCAACGGCGGCACCACCGGTTCCATCCTTGGAAACGTCACCAACAACGGCACGCTCGCGTTCAACCGCTCGGATTCTTTTGCCTACGCCAATCTCATCAGCGGCACCGGCTCGGTCACCAAACTCGGCGAGGGCACCCTCTCCTTCACCGCCGCGCAAACCTATACCGGTGGCACCACGATTTCCGCCGGCACTCTCGCTCTCGACGCCAGTGAACGCCTCGCGGACAGCGGCGCGGTGACCATCAACGGCGGCACGCTCGCCCTCGGCTCGTTCGACGAGACGGTCGGAAATTTCACACTCTCTTCCGGCGCGATCACCGGCACCGGCACGCTCACCGCCTCCTCGTTCGCCATCGCGAGCCCGGCCACGATTTCCGTGGTGCTTGCCGGCGGCGGTGCTCTCACCAAAAGCGGCGCGGGCACCACCACGCTCATCGGAGTGAATACCTACACAGGAGGAACCACCATCTCCGCCGGCACGCTCCAAATCGGCAGCGGTGGAAACACCGGCTCGATCACCGGCAACATCATCAATAATGGCACGCTGATTTTCAACCGCTCTGGCGCTCTTTCTCACGACGGCAGCCTCAGCGGCACCGGCTCTCTCACCAAACTCGGCGACGGCACGCTCACGCTCATGGGCAACAACTCCTTTACGGGAAGCACCACGGTTGGCGCCGGCGTCTTGGCTCTCTCCGGCGTGGGCGACTCCTCCCGGGTTTTTAATACCACGATCAACGCCGGCGGCACGCTTCGCCTGCTCTATCACAATCAGATCGGCACCTCGACCATCACCGTGAACGGCGGCACGTTGGATTTTAACGGCAACATCGACTATTTCGCTTCGCTCGTTTTGAGCAACGGCGGCACCGTCGGCGGCGGGGGTGCCTTCACCCTCGAAACCACCGGCACCTCTCTGCTGAGCGCCGTAGGCGGCGGCAACGCCGGCACGATCTCCTCAAATATCGGGATCACCTCCCAGCATGGCGTCGGCGGAGGCAACGCTCGCACCTTGCAGGTGGATATCGCCACCGCCACCCGTCTCACCATTTCCGGCGCCATCCGCGATACGCTCGAAGGCGCGACCCACGTCGGCAGCCTGTTCAAGACTGGCACTGGCACGCTCATGCTCACCGGCGCCAATACCTACACCGGAGTCACCGCCGTCTTCGCCGGCACCCTCCTCGTGAACGGTTCGCTCGCCAATACCGTCACCGTCCTCGCCGGCGGCACGCTCGGCGGCAGTGGCAGTATCGGCGGACCCGCTACATTCCAGTCCGGCGCGCACCTCGCCGCTGGCAACAGCCCGGGCACGATCACCTTCACCAACGGCCTCGTCCTCGAAGACGGCGCGATTCTCGACTTCGAACTCGGCACCTTCAGCGACAAGATCGTCGTCTCCGGCGGCACCCTCTCCGCCGATGGCACGGTCACCGTCAACCTCTTTGACTCCGGTGGCTTCACCGCGGGCACCTACACCTTGATCGACGCAACGGGCGCCACCCTCTCCAGCATCGGCGCCACCAGCTTCGAACTCGGCACCGTCATCGCCGGCTACACCTATGTTTTCTCCCAGAACGGCGGCGAAATTTTACTAAGCGCCTCCGCCATTCCCGAACCCTCCGCCTGCGCCGTCCTCGCTGGCATTGGGGTGATTGCCTTCGTGATGATCCGCCGCCGCCGCGCCTGACCCTCAACCTTTGCGTCCACCAGATCGCTCAGAACCGAACCATCGCCTTCACGCCCATCGTGCGCGGCTCGGCCGGAATGGCCGTCGGAAACCCATAAGTGCCTCCCGTGTTCCCCGCATCGAGCAGGTATTCCTTGTCGAATACATTGTTCATGTAGCCGACCACTTCCCACCGGCGGTTCCGGGGATAATACCCGATTCGCAGATTCATCACGCCGAAGCCTTCTTGCTTCAAGCTCCCTCCATTCTGCGCATTATCGTCCTCGAAATAATACTCCGACCGATACACGAAGAGCGGTGTGATAAAAAACGTGCCGTCATCGCTCACCGGCAGCGACAGCGTGCCGCCCACCGACACCACATGCCGCGACGTGAGCCGGAACGTGTTCCCCGCATACGCCTGCGGCTCCCCGTCCTCCCCGCGGTCGTCAAAGGTCGCGTCCGTGTAGCCATACGTCGCGAACACCGTCAGCTCGCGCACCACGTCCGCCGCCACCGTCGTCTCAAAACCCTGGCCGCTCGCCCGTCCGCCGTCGAAGGGCGCGTTTACGCCGGGAGCCACCACCTGCTGCGTCTGAAAATGCTCGAAGTCATACCGGAACACCGATGCGTCGTAACGAATCCGCCGCCCCGCGCTCGCGCCTTTGATGCCCACCTCGTGATTCCACACCGTCTCCTCCGCGTCTTTAGCCGGAGCCAGCGTGATCGCGTTAAAATGCAACACCGGCGGACGCCGCCCGCGCGAGATTGACGCATACGTCGCGAAGCGCGGCGTGAACTCATAACGCGCATCCACCTGCCCCGACCACGACCCCACCTCGGCGGAATTCTCCAGCTCCCCCGCGGTGTTCTGGAAGATGTTGTTCACCCCGCCGGAAGTCGGCACCGCACCCACCAGATTTCCCGCCACTGGCGCCGCTTCCGAGCGATAACGCGAGACGAGTCGTTCCTGCGTGAGCCGCAGCCCCGCGCCGACCGTGAGCTTGTCCGTGAGCTCGTAATCGGTGCGCCCGAAAACATCCCCCGAGGTCGTCTCGGCCACGTTTCTGTTCTGCTCCCGGTAATCCGGATTCAGCGGAAACGGGAATATCCCGCCGCCGGTCAAATACGTGAACAAAGTGTTCTCGTTGGTGCGGATGATCGTCGTCTGCTCGTCTTGCGACCACGCGACATTCACCCCGGTGGACGCGGTGAACCGCCCGCCTTGATCATAATCGAAGCGCAGTTCCTGACTGAGCCTGCGTCCCTCGAACCGCTCGCCCAGTTCCAATAAATAAAGCGACGTGCCGTCCGCATCGAACTCATGGTCGCTGTCCACCTCGCGCCACGCGCTGACCGACCTGAGTGTCCAGATCTCGTTTAACTTATGACTCACGATGCCCGTGAGACCGGTGAGCGTGCGCTCGACGCCCAGGTCCGAACCGCGATTGAGATTCGCCGCCGAGTAAGGGTCCGTGTCGATAATCGCGGGAAATCCGGGCACGCCTTGCATCGTTTTAAACGCCACGCCCGGCGTTTCGTCGCGCTGATGATTAAAAATCAAATCCGCCGTCGTCGCCGCCGACGGCTGCCAGCGCAGGCTCGTGCGGAACGCGACCGTGCCCTTGCCTTGCAGGTCGGAATCGTCGGCCAGGTTGTCGACATAACCGTCGCGTTGGTCCGAAAACACCGCGACGCGCACAAACAGCCGGTCGGTCAGAACCGGGCGGTTGATCACGGCCTCGACCGAACTGGCGTTATAATCGCCGATGCCGGCCGAGAGCACGCCCGAGCTTTCGTTGACCGCGCGGTTGCTCGTGAGCGCGATGGCCCCGCTTTCCACGCCTTCACCGAAACGCGCGGGTTGCGGTCCCTTGAAGACCGCTATCTCGTCCAGGTCGAAAAACGCGACGTTGTTGCCATGCGCGTTGGTGAGCGCCACGCCGTCCTGAAAAACGGATACACGCGGACGCACACGCGGGTCGCTCGTGTCCGACGTGAGCCCGCGCAAGTTGAAGCTCACGTTTTCGACCGATTGATCCGAAACGAAAAGCCCTGGAACCAGCGGCGCGAGGTCCTCGAAGTCAGCGATGCCATAGGCCTGAAGAAAACCGCCATCATAGTCGGTGACCGCCATCGGCTCGGTCCAGCGGGCGTCCGCGTCGCGTGTGCCGATGATCTCGACCGGATCGAGAACCGTGCCGGGTTCCCCCTGCGCCTGCAGCGGAAGAATGCCCGCGCCCGTATAAATCGCGCAAGAAACCGCCCAAACCGAAATCCGAGGGACGTCGCGTAAACAAATCAGGATCATAGGATCGCGAGCCAGCTAGGCCACCCGATCGCGATCCCGCAAGCCCGCGCTTATACTCCCCATGCGGTTCCCTTAAGGAGCCGGGGCAGCACTCCTGTGCCGCCGGGCTCCTCAGGGCGCCACGCCCCATCGCCTGGTGAATGTATAATAAATAAATAGCGGCCGGCCGACCACGTCTTTGGCCGGCACCGTGCCCCAGTAACGGCTGTCCTGGCTGTTCGCCGAGTTGTCCCCCAGCGCGATGTAGGAATCCGCCGGCACCGTGTAGGTCTGCCCCTCGGCGAGCAAACCGGTGGCCTGGTAGCCCGGGTAATTGCCCTCCTGTGTGGCGTTCCGGCCAAACGCCTTCGAACCGGTGATCGGCGCCCCGTTGCGATACAAGCCCGTTCCCCGGATTTCCAACGTGTCGCCCGGGGTGCCCGCAAGTCGCTTGATGTAATATTGCTCCAGCTGCTGGCCGGTCGTCCGGTTTTTCATGCTGGGGCTGTCGATGTGATCCGTGCGAAACACAAAACCGTCGCCGACTTGCGGACGCACAAAATGATAACTCACCCGGTCGACGAAGAGTTGATCGCCGGTGAGGATGTCGAAGGACAGCACGCGTTCACCCCTGCGCACGTGTTTACCCGTCTTCCACAGGCTCACCCCATTCTGGGTCTCGATAATTGTGCTGCGCCTCGGCTTGAGGTAGCTCGCCAGATCGACGCCGCCCGACTGCTGACTCACCTCCGTTTTCGGTAAAAACGCGTCGCGGATCACCCATTCGAAATCGAAGTCAATCGGCACCGTTAACGTCACCGGGCGTTGATCAACGAACAGCGTGTATTCCTTTAGTTTCGCCGGGAAGATGAACCAGTTGCGTCCCGCCACTTCGCGGAACGGAATCGCCACCCGGTCCCCGTAGCCCATGACGGGAATGGAAATTTCGCCGTCGACCGGCGCATCCAGCGTGCGCGGACGTGCACCCATTGCGACCAGACGCAGCGCCCTGCCCGCCCCGTTCGGCTCGTCGGCCTTCGATGCGAACACCTCGGGCGTCATGCCATTGTAGCTCGGCCACATCGAGTTGGTCGGGATCTTGAACGGCTGCACGAAATACATGCGCACGCCCAGGATCACGATCGCGGCGACGAGGAAGAATTCCACGTTTTCCATCCAGCCCGACTTCGGGTAGTGCGTGCCGCCCGTGCGGCGAAGCACGCCTTCAAGCTCCTCGATGCCGAGCTTGATTTTGCCGGCGTCGCTTTTTTCACGCAACTGGCGGCGCAGCGAGGCGGTGGCGAGTTGGAGCGCTGTGCGCTCGGCTTCCGTGAGCACGTCGCGCCGGTAGTGATACGCCTTGTCGGCCAGCTCCAGCCAGTTGGCGGCCGTGGCGCGCATTTTCGTTTCGACCGAGGAAAATAGTCCGAAAAACATGGCGTGCTTTAGGATTTGCGGCCCCCGTTTTTATCGGGCGCCACCGGATTAATTTTTGAGAATCTGGATGAACGTGTCGGGCGGGATGTTCACCTTGCCGATCATCTTCATCTTCTTTTTGCCCTCTTTCTGCTTGTCGAGGAGCTTGCGCTTGCGGGAGATGTCGCCGCCGTAGCACTTCGCGGTCACGTCCTTGCGCATTTCCTTCACGTTGTCACGGGCGATGATCTTGCCGCCGATGGCGGCCTGGATGGCGACCTTGAACATCTGCGGAGGGATGATCTCGGCGAGTTTTTCGCAGAGCACGCGGCCTTTGCCCTCGGCCTTGTCGCGGTGGACGATGCTGGAGAACGCATCGACCGGGTCGCCGTTGATCATGATGTCCATCTTCACGAGATCGGACTGCTGATACTCGCCCAGTTCGTAATCCATCGAGCCATAGCCATGCGTGACGGATTTCAAGCGGTCGTTGAAATCGACGAGGATTTCGTTGAGCGGGAGCACGCAGCTCAGCATGACGCGATTGCCATCCAGCGTATCGGTGTGATCGCAGATGCCGCGTTTTTCCATGATGAGCGAGAGGATGTCGCCCATGGACTCGTTAGGGATGTGAATGGCCGCCTTGATCGTCGGCTCGCTGATATACTCGATCGTGCCGGGGTCCGGCAGGTTGACGGGGTTGTCGACCTCGATCTCGTCGCGACTGTGGGGCTTCACGCGGTAGACCACGCTCGGATACGTCGAGATGATTTCCACGTCATGTTCGCGGCGAATGCGCTCCTGGATGATCTCCATGTGCAGGAGTCCGAGGAAGCCGCAGCGGAAGCCAAAGCCCAGCGCGATGGAGCTCTCCGAAGAGTAAAGGAACGCCGCGTCGTTGAGGCGAAGGCGGCCGAGGGCGGCCTTGAGCTTCTCGTAGTCATTGGACTCAAGCGGATACAGGCCGCAGAAGACCATCGGGCGAACCTCCTTGTAACCAGGCAGCATCTCCGTGGCGGGACTTTTCGCGAGGGTGAGCGTGTCACCAATCTTGATCTCGGTCGTATCCTTGATGTTCGAAATCACATAGCCCACATCACCGGCGCCGAGGATGTCGACCTTGGTCATCTGCGGGGTGAAGACGCCGACCTCCTTGATTTCGGATTTCTGATTATTGCTCATCAGGAGCATTTGATCGCCCGCCTTGACGGCGCCTGAAAACACGCGGGCGTAGGTGATGACGCCGCGATAGCTGTCGTAAAGGGAATCGAACACGAGGGCGCGCGTATGGTCATGATGCGACCAGCGCGGCGGGGGGATGCGGGCGACGACGGCTTCGAGAATATCCTGGATGCCGATGCCGGACTTGCCGCTGGCGAGAATGGCTTCCTCGCCGGGAATCATGAGGATGTCCTCGAGTTGGGTGATGCAGAGCTCGAGGTTGGCCGACGGCAGGTCGATCTTGTTGATGACCGGAATGATCTTCAGACCCTGCGCGGTGGCGAGGTGGGCGTTGGCGACGGTCTGGGCCTCGACGCCTTGGGCGGCATCGATCAAGAGGACGGCGCCTTCGCAGGCGGCCAGTGAACGCGAGACTTCGTAGGCAAAGTCCACGTGGCCGGGCGTGTCCATGAGGTTGATCTTGTAGATCATCCCGTCCTTGGCCGGGTAATGCATCGTCACCGGGTGGCTCTTGATGGTGATGCCGCGCTCCTTCTCGAGGTCCATCGAGTCGAGATGCTGCTCGGTGAGCACGCGCTGCGTGACCGTGTTGGTGTATTCCAACAGGCGGTCGGAGAGCGTCGTCTTGCCGTGGTCGACGTGAGCGATGATGCAGAAATTACGAGTAAGGGAGACGTCCATGCGGGCAAACTGGGCAGCTCCGCCGGTGCGGGGCTGCGATGCGGTTGAATTGTGTAAACGGACACCGTGTCGGCGTCCGTCGTGGCGTTCAAGCCCCCAAATCGCCAAACTCGGCGAGGCTCTTTACGACCCAGGCCTTGTCGGTGCGTTTGGCGAGGCCCGCGAGCACTCCGCCCGGCCCGAGTTCAAGGAACGTGGTCGCACCAGCGGCGACGGCCGAGCGCATGCAATCTTCCCACAAGACGGACGAAACGATCTGCCTGACGAGCGCCTCGCGGATGGCGGCGGGCTCGCTGACGGCCTGGCCGGTCGTATTGGTGAACACGGTGAGCTGCGGAGCACTAAACTGAGTGCCATCGAGGAAGGTGGCGAAGGCGGCGCGGGCCGGCTCCATCAGACGGCTGTGGTAGGCGCCCGCGACATTGAGGGGGATCACTTTCTTAATGCCGCGGTCCTTGGCGGCGGCAACGGCGGCATCCACCTTGGCCTTGTCGCCGGAAACGATGATCTGGCCCGGAGCATTGAAATTCGCGGCTTCGATATCGAACGCGGCGCAGAGATCGTAGATCGTGGCGCGCTCTTCGCCCAGGATCGCGGCCATGCCGCCCGTGGTCTGCTCGCAGGCGAGCTGCATCAGGCGCCCGCGTTCGGCCACGACTTTCAATCCGGTGGCAAAGTCAAACACGCCGGCGGCGGTCAAGGCGGTGATTTCGCCGAGGCTGAGACCAAGGGCGAACTTCACGTCGCCCAGTTTCCCCTGCTCTTTCAAAATGGCGTGCAGCGCCATGCCGTGCACGAAAAGCGCGGGCTGGCAGACTTTCGTTTGCGTGGAAACGATCACGGCTAAGGCCCCGCCCTCCCGAAACCAAGCCCGAAACGCTCAATTCCGCCGGCCTCCGCCCCGGCTTACGGGAACTCCTGAAATCCGGCGTCCCCCGTCGCGCTTGTCTGCCGTTGTAGGGCTGCCGCTTGCGGCATGCCTCGCAGGCCGGATCACATCAAACAGGCATGCCGCAAGCGGCAGCCCTACATTCGGAATCCTGGATGAATTTAGGATCTCCCTTACGTTTTAAAGAAGATGCCCTTCAGGTTCATCTCCAGCGCCTGCGGGTTCGGCGAGAAACGCAACGCCTCGGCTTTGCTGACGGTGCCGGCCTTCACGAGGCGGTAGAGGTCGCGATTAAACGAGAAGCTGGCCGAATCGGTGCCGCTTTCGAGGAGTCCCTGGATCTTCTCGAACTGGCCCTCGAGAATGAGGGTTTTGATGACACTGTCCGCATTGAGGATTTCGTTCGCGGGAACGCGACCGCCACCCTCCATCATCGGAACCAGCTTCTGGCAAATAAAGCCGCGCAATGATCCCGCGACCTGCCGGCGTGCCTGCACTTGCTGCTCGGGCGGAAAAAATTCAAACAGGCGCGTGAGTGCCTGCGCCACGGTGGCGGCGTGCATGGTCGAGAACACCAGGTGACCCGTTTCGGCCGCCGAGATCGCGGTCTCGAAGGTTTCACGGTCGCGCATTTCACCGATCAAGATGATGTCGGGATTCTGGCGCAGGACCGATTTGATCGCGAGTTCGAAGGTGGGCACGTCGAGGCCGATCTCGCGCTGCTGAAACACCGATTTGTCGTCCTGAAACGTGAATTCGATCGGGTCCTCGAGCGTGACAATGTGTTTGTCGGCATTCTCGTTGATCCAGCCGAGCATGGCGGCCATGGTCGAACTCTTGCCGGAACCGGTGGCGCCGCACACGAGCACGATGCCGTCCTTGGCCTTGGCCAGGTTGAGCATGGGCTCGGGGTTGAGCCCGAGATTGGCGAAGGTCGGCACGCGGCTCTTGATATGGCGGAAAACGATGCTCGCGGTGCCGCGTTGATGAAACCCGTTTACGCGAAACCGGCCGATGCCTTCAGCCGAATAGGCGAAGTCAACCTGCCCCTCGTCCTCCCAGCGGGTCTTGAACACGCGGGGCACGTGGGTGTCCACGAATTCGCGCACTTCATCCGCCGAAATAGGGTCCATGTCCACCGGCTTCAAGCGACCGGACAGGCGCACGTAGCCGGGCTTGTTGGATTTGATGACGATATCGCTCGCGCCGCTTTCCACGGCGAGTTTGAGCAAGTCGTTAAAAATTTCAGTGGTCTGCGACATGCAAGTGGGGGTGGATGAAAAACGTTGCGGATTTGGTAAAGTGGGGTGCTGTGCTGTGCAAGGTATCTTCCGTAAACCAGCCATGAAACTCCGCCCTCTTACCGGCACGATCACCGCGCTCGTGACCCCTTTCCAAAAAGATCAGTCCGTCGCCTATGACGATCTGCGCAAGCTCGTGGAGTTTCAGATAAAATCCGGCATCAACGGCCTCGTCCCCGTCGGCACGACCGGCGAGTCCCCCACCCTTTCCCACGAAGAACACCTCGACGTCGTCCGCGCCGTCATTGAAGCCACGCGTGGTCGCGTGCCGGTCATCGCCGGCACCGGCTCCAACTCCACCAGGGAGGCCGTCGAGCTCACCACCCTCGCAACCGAGGCCGGATCCGATGCCGTGCTGGTCGTCGCTCCTTATTACAACAAGCCCTCGCAGGAAGGCGTGTTCCGCTACTTCGCGGCCGTGGCCGAGGCCACCGACAAGCCCGTCATCCTCTACTCGATTCCGGGGCGTTGCGGCATCGAGATTAGCGTGCCGGTCATCGAGCGCCTCCGCGCAAAGTATCCGCACGTCCGTTACATCAAGGAGGCCGGCGGTTCCATCGATCGCGTGGACCAGATCAAGAACGCGCTTGGCAACGACATCACCGTATTGAGCGGTGACGACAGCCTCACCCTGCCCTTCATCGCGGTTGGTGCCGAGGGCGTTATCAGCGTGGCCTCGAATCTCTTCGCCAAGGAGGTCGTGCAACTCGTCAACACCGGCCTTGCCGGCGATCTGCCCAAGGCCACCAGGCTCCATCGCAAGCTCTATCCGATTTTCAAGACGCTCTTCATCGAGCCGAATCCTGTTCCCGTGAAATACGCGCTCACCCGCGCCGGGATCATCAAGTCCGGCATCGTGCGTGAACCGCTCAGCGAACTCACCAAGGCGAGCGAGCAGACGCTCCTCTCCGTCCTCAAGTCCCTTGGCAAATAACCCCATGTCGCTTCGCATCGCCATCGTCGGGGCCCGGGGTCGCATGGGCCAGGCCAACATCGCCGCCGCCAAGGACGCCGGCGCGACGGTCATCGCCACGCTCGATCAGGGCGACGACCTCGCCGCTGGCATCGCCCAGGCCGACGCCGTCATCGATTTCAGCTTTCATTCGGCAACCGCCGAGGTCATCCGCCTCTGCGCGCAGCACAAAAAAGCGCTCGTCATCGGCACGACCGGCCACGCCGCCGAAGAGAAAAAACACCTGCTCGCCGAGGCCGCCACAATTCCCTGCGTGTGGTCGGGCAACTACTCGGTCGGCGTGAATCTGCTCTTTGCCCTCACCCGCCGCGCTTCCGCGGTCCTCGGCTCCGATTACGACGCCGAGGTCGTCGAGATGCACCATCGCTTCAAAAAAGACGCGCCTAGCGGCACCGCCGCACGCCTGCTGGAAATCATTCTGGAAGAGCGAAAGCTCACTGCCGGGGCGTTGCGCCACGGACGCGAAGGCATCACCATCGCGGCATCTTTGCACGCGGCGCGATCCGCGCCGCCCAATGGGTCATCGATCGCCCCGCCGGCGTCTACGACATGCAGGACGTGCTCGGCCTGCGCTGAAGCGCAGTCCGAAATGACGAATGACCAATGACGAATGAGCCGGTCAGCCGAACACCTGCAGGCAACGCTCTTTCCATTCGGCATTAGGCATTCGTCATTAGGCATTTTTTCATGATCACCTCCATCCAGGGCCTGCTCACCGCGGCGACTCCGCTGCATGCCGTCATCGAGCTCAACGGACTCGGCTATGAGGTGAACATTCCCGTCACCACGGCGGAAAAACTTCCCGTCACCGGCTCAACGGTGAAGCTTCACACCCTGGTGATTTATCGCGAGGACGCCCAGACGCTCTACGGCTTCGCCACCCCGGCCGAACGCGATTTTTTCCGTCTGATGATCGAGCATGTCACCGGCGTCGGCCCAAAGATGGCACTCACCATCATGAGCAAGCTCTCCCTGCCCTCGCTCCAAAGCGCCATCAGCAGCGGTGACATCGCCACACTCGCAAAATGTCCCGGCATCGGCAAAAAAACCGCCGAACGCCTGGTGATCGAACTCCGTGCAAAAGTCGGCGCGACCGGCTCGGCGGAAACTGTTTTGTCCGCCAGCGGCTCCTCCTCCGACCCGGCGGGCGCCCCCGCCGACACCAAGATGCGGGACGCCGTGCTCGCGCTGACCGCGTTGGGTTACAAGACGGCCGATGCCGACGAGGCCATCCGGCGCGCCACGCTTGCGCTCGGGCCGAAGGCGACCACCGAGCAGCTCATCAAGAAAGCGCTTGGCTCATAAAGCAGCGCAGGCCTTCGGGCCGCGCTGCCTGATCGTTCAGCGCTGGAACTGAAAAGCCGTGAACTCGGCGTTCCCCTGGAGCGAATGACGGCTGCGGAACACGCGGTTGTCCTGCTGCAGTGTCGGACGGGACTCGAACGCCTGCTCGTCCACCACCACCCGTGAAACCGGCAGCAAGTCGATGCGCTGCATCCACTCCAAGGCTTCACGGTCATGGGCGGCGATCTCCGCCTCGCGGGCGTTGCGCGCCACGCCAAGGCCGGTCGCGGCCAGCACGGGCTGAAGATCGAAAGACGGAGCGAGCGCCGGCTCGGTGGGTGTAAGCGCCATCGCCGCGACGGCTTCCGTCGTCGGAGCGAGAGGCTGCGCCTCCGGGGTGCTCGCAACCATCCCGCCTGTCGTGTCGGGTGACGGAGCCGGGCGGTTGACCACCACGACCACGGCTACGCAAGCGGCCATCGTGGCGACGGAGAACACGCCGGCATAGGCCGGCCGCCATGCTGCCCGGCGGGGTGCGGCGATCTTGCGTTCCGCATCTCGCAGGGACCGGGCGAAACCGTGCGAGGAGGGCGCAATCGAACGGGCGCCATCGCCGAGCAGGCAGCAACCGCGCTGCAAGCGGCAGTATTGATCGTAGGTGCGGCGGCGCTCGGGGTTGCGCAGAACCTCAGCCTCCAGTTCCGAGGCTTCGTCCGGATGGATCTGCTGATCAACGTAGAGGTTGAGTAATTCGATGAAACGACGGTCGTTCATTTGAAATCCTTTCCGATGGCGTCGCGCAGGCTTTCGCGTGCACGGGCGATCCGGCTCTTCACCGTTCCGACCGAGATGTTCAACACCTCGGCGATTTCCTCGTAGGCCATGTTTTTAACGTTTCTCAAAATCAAAACCTCCCGGTGCTTCGCGCTGATCTTTTCCATGCCAAGCGCGATATGGTCGATGAGCTCCTGGGTGACGGTGATGTCTCCCGGCGTATCGATCTCGGTGGAGAACACCTCGGAGAGCGGCGTCGGATTGTCATCGCTGACCGGCTGGTCAAAGGACACCGTCTTGTCCCGCTTGCGGCGCCACCAATACCAGTAACGGTTGCGCGCCAGATTGGTGGCGATCTGGTAAAGCCACGTGGAAAAGGCGGATTCGCCGCGAAAATTCGCGAGGCCGCGATGAGCGCGGATAAACGCATCCTGGGTGACCTCCTCCGCATCCTGCTGATTGCGCAGGAGCTGGTGCACCATCCCGTAGATGCGGTCCCAATAGCGGCCGACCATTTCATTAAAGGCGGCTTCATCACCGCCCTTGAAACGATCAACGAGCAGACGATCCAAGGCTACTTCCTGAGCTTTCGTGGACATACGTTCAGAGGAAGTGTGATGCGCGTATTTTTGGATTGTTCCCAAATTTATCCGAGAGGTTTGGCAGGGCGGTGGGGCCGGTTGGCTCGCAGGTGCAAAGGGCACGCGTTACCAGACGTTGTCGGCGGGCGAAAAGTGTCAACGGGCAAAGAATTCGTGGCAGAAAAATGCAGGCCGCGCCCAGCGTCGATTCTGAACGTGTTCAGGGCCGCAAGAGTAGCCGGCGAAAACAATCCGGGCAGAATGGTCGCACCCCCGATGCCCGGAGAACCATAAAGGGCGAATCGACTAGGGCTTAACCTATTTGAAATGAACGATAAATATCGAAGCTGGACCTCATGTATTAACGCCCTCCAACGCCTGGCCTTTTTCCCCATCCTCGGGTGTTTGTCGCCGGGCTTTGCCGGCGTGCAGGACCTCAAAAACCAACCCGAAATCAGGATGCATGATTCCGTTCTTGATGACGCGGCCTTGAATTTCCCGGCGGGCAAATACGGGACGTGCGTCAACGGCCAGACGTTCCAGCAAGAGGCGATCATTTCCTTCAATGAACACCAATACGCCGCGTATTTTGCCGAGGGTGGCGTGCTTTGCCTCGCCAGGCGCAAACTACCGGCAGGAGCTTGGGAGGTGATCCGGTTTCAGGATTACCGCATGAAACCGCATAACGATGCCCACAACGTCGTCACCGTCGGTCTCTGCCCGGAAGACGGCACGCTTCATCTGGCCTTCGATCATCACGTCGACACGCTGCGCTACCGCCGCTCCATTGATGGCGTGGCCTTGGACCCGACGAAGTTCCGGTGGACCGCCGAGCTCTTCGGCCCGACGATCTCCCACCTGGAGGAGGGGCGCGTGATCGGAAGCGTCACTTACCCGATGTTTTTCTCCACGCCACAGGGGCGGCTCCAGCTTCTTTACCGGACAGGTTCGTCCGGGGACGGCGACTGGCATCTGGCCGAGTATGAACCCGTGCAAAAATGGAAGCACGTGGGCCTGCTTTTATCGAGCAAGGGCTCCTATGAAAACAGCGCCTCCCGTTGCGCCTACCCCAATCCCCTGCGCTACGGTCCCGACTCCCGTCTTCATCTCACCTGGTGCTGGCGCGAGCGCCCTGAAGGAGAGCCGATGGACCTGCGCACCAACCATGATCTGTGTTATGCCTACAGTGACGACATGGGCCGGAGTTGGAAAAACAATGACGGGCGTGAGATTGCAAAGATCGCGCCCGAAGACGGAACCAAGGCGATCGCACTCAATACACCGGGAATCGTTGTCCGGAAAACGAAGTTCCGGTGGGGACAGATGAACACCACCACCCAGTTCGTGGATAAAGCCGGACGCGTGCACGTCATCGGCTGGCAGAATCCCCCCGGGGCTCCGGCGGGTTCCAACGACAAGAACGAGTGGCGATATTTTCACTATCGGGGCGCTGCCGGCGGAAAGTGGAGCGAGGTCCAACTGCCCTTTTTCGGACGCAAGCCCCAGATCGTGTTGAACGACGCGGGCCGGGCCTGGGTGATTTTCACCAAGGGCGACGAATTGAACTACGGCGGCCGGATTGATCCGGGCGGGGAGCTGATGATCGCCACGGCCAAGAGCGACACGTGGACCGACTGGCGGATTGTCTGGAAATCGGACCGGGCATTCGTGGGCGAACCCTTGATCGACCACGACCGCTGGAAGCAAACCGGCGTGTTGTCCGTATATGCGCAGGAGAAACCCAAAACAGCAGGCGAACCAAGTCTCTTGAGGGTGCTTGATTTTCGTTTGCAGGCGCCGAATTCACAGCCCGGGCCTGAACGTGTTCAGAACCGCTAAGGTGGACTAGCCAAGTGGCCGCTGAACAATGGCCTTACCCTGATCATGATCCCCCAAAAACGTATTCACCTCTTCCGGACCGCCATTCTCGGCGCGGCCGTTGTTTCTCTTCCTGGCTTCGCATTCGCGGCCACCCTTTATTGGGATGGCGGAAATGCCGGCTGGGATGCTGTCGCCAGTTGGACGACAGACGCTGCGGCCACCACGCCCGATCCAGTATCGGTCCCCGGCTCAGGTGACGATGTGTGGTTTAACCGTGACGCGATCAACACGGCGTCCACCGTGAGCCTCAATGCGAGCCAAGCAGCGAACTCGCTGACCTTTCGTAGCACAGGAACGACTGTCCTTCAGGGTGGCGGAACAAATCAGACGCTCACGATCGGCGCCGGCGGTATCAATAAAACGGGCACCGGTGCGGTCACCATTGGGTCAGCCACCAGCGGCCAAAATGTGGCGATCATCTTCGGCGGAAACCAGACGTGGACAAACGGCAATGCAACCGGAGCTCTGACCATCAACAACGGGGTCACCGGAACCGCCTCCGCCACGCAGACCCTGACGATTGACGGAGCGGGAAACACATCCATCGCCGGCGGAATCGCGAACGGATCCGGGGGCACGGTTTCCTTGATCAAGGATGGAGCGGGCACGCTGAGCTTGAGGACTGCGAGCACCTACTCGGGCACCACGACCCTGAATGCCGGAACCATCAACAACGGCGGCGTGACGACCAGCATCACCAGCGCAGCAGGGACGGGCCAGCTCATCATCAACGGCGGAACCATCGCAAACAGCGCTTCAACCGGAAACGGAAGTTTTTCACTGGCGAACACAAGCCAGACTTGGGGCGGCGATTTCTCCCTTTCCACCGGCGGGAGTGCCTCAAACTCGCTCACGCTCGGTGCGGCGGCCGCCAACACGATCACCCTTACTGGAAACCGGATCGTATCGGTTGCCGGATCGGGAAACACCGCACGAATCAACATCAATGGCGTGATCGGCGATGGCGGCAACGGCTATGGACTGACTTGGGCGGGCACTGGTAACGTCCGCGTTACTCTCGGTGGCACGGCGAGCACTTACAGCGGAACGACCACCGTCGAAGCGGGCTGGCTCCAGTTCGCGACCAGCGTTGCCAACGGTGCCAACAGCGCCTTCGGCAACTCCACAACTGCTGTCCGGCTGGGCGCCACCACAGGAAGTGCTCCCGCTGGTATTCTGGCGACGGCTAACGCCACGTTCGCGAGGGATATCACCCTCCAATCCGGCGGCACCGGCTCGCTCGTGATTGGCGGCACCGTGTTTTCCGGGGGCGACACCGGAGGGAGCATGACCAACACCGGCACCATCACCCTCGGCACGGGCACGACGGGCCGTAACGTGACGCTGCATCGCGGCACCTTCAGCGGAAACATCGTGGATCCCGCCGGGCTGGTGAGTTCAGCGGGCGTCGTGACCATCTCCGCCTTCCGCACGATCAATGGAAACACGGAGAGTTCGACGACGA
Source organism: Rariglobus sp. (assembly GCA_029266495.1). GTDB lineage: Bacteria > Verrucomicrobiota > Verrucomicrobiia > Opitutales > Opitutaceae > Rariglobus. Next base: position 69,889 of record JAQSWS010000009.1, read on the forward strand.
CGACGCTGAGTGGCAACAACACCTTCTCGGGTGGCGTGAATCTCACCAATGACGGCAACGGCACGAGCGGCAGCACAGTCACGCTCCGGTTGAACAGCGCCACCGCGCTGGGCACCGGCACGCTCACGATCGGTTCTGCCCTCGCCGATCGAAATGTGGCGCTCGACAGCTCGGCGGCATCGGCGCTGACGCTGACCACCAACAATGCCCAAGTCTGGAACGGTGACTTCGCCTGGACCGGAACTCAGGCGCTGAACATGGGCACCGGAAGCGTTTCGCTGGGCACCTCGGCGGGTGCAACCCGCATCATCACGACCAACGGCGCCAATGCGCTGAGCATCGGCGGCGTCATCTCCGATGGCACCAACGGCACCACGCCGACGATCAATCTGACCAAAGCCGGCACAGGCACGTTGATTCTCTACGGCAACAGCAGCTATACAGGCGCCACCACGATCTCCGCCGGGACGCTGCAGATCGGCAACGGCGGCACCACCGGCAGTCTCGCCACCAGTAGCGTAACCAATAACGGATCCCTGGTCTTCAACCGCAGTGATGCAGGGATGATCTTGAACGCTGTGATTTCTGGAACCGGTGCAGTGATCCAGTCCGGGTCGGGCCGGACCACGCTGACTGGCGCCAGCACTTACACGGGAGCCACCACAGTGAACGCCGGCACGCTCATCGTGAACGGCAGTCTCGCCTCGGGCTCCGCCGTCACCGTCAACTCCGGCGGCACTCTCGGCGGCTCCGGCACCATCGGTGGCACGACCACGCTCGCCGCCGGCTCCCGACTCTCTGCCGGCTCTGACTCCGCCGCCACACTTACGTTCTCCGGTAGTCTCAACATCTCCGCCGCGGCCAACGACACCGCCGCCTTTGTCTTCGAACTGGGCACCGCGTTCGATAAAATCGTCGCCAGCTCCCTCACCCTCGGAACCGATGTGCTCGACGCCGCCGATTTCGACTTCACCACTGGAACCGGTTTCGCCGGGAGCCAGACCTACACGCTCTTCGACAGCGGCAGTATCACCGGTTCGTTCCTGTCCTTCGTCGTGACCAATATCGGCGGCAGCGGCATTAACGGCACCGTCTCTCTCGTCGACAACGATGTGATCCTCACCACCAGCGCCGTCCCCGAGCCCTCCACCTACGCCATCTTGCTGGGCGGGGCTGCGGTGGCGTTTGCGATGCTGCGCCGGACACGCTCAGGCCAGGTCGGCACGTCGAAGGAGACACTCCGCTCCTGAGTCTTGGCGAGACAACCCGCCGGATCATCACCTGCTCTGATGGGTTGTTTCGGCGGACCCTTCTTGCTCAAACTAGCCTGCATTATTCATCCGCCTTCGCTCACCACTGTGTAGGGCCGTCGCTTGCGACGTGCCTCGCCTGCCGGACGGCATGGCGCAAGTGCCAGCCCTACGCAGGCCTTTGAACTCGGATGAATTTGCGGGCCAGAAGCACCCCGCCGGTCAGCCATTCCTGATGCCCGGCAACCGCAACGGCGGATGCCGGGCATCACTTTTTCTCCATTCTTTGTCATGAAAACCCTTTGTTACCTCGCCTCACTCATTCCTCTTTTGATGTTAACGTCGTCGGCCTTCGCGCAGGGCTCCACGGTGCCGCGGACCATCACCTCGCCGCTCGGCAAGAAGATGACGCTTAAATTCAATGATGAGTTTGACGCCGTCCGGGACAAGGACGGCAAACCCTACATCGATCGCGCCAAGTGGGAGACAACGTTCTGGCAGGGCTCCGGGGAACGCACGCTCAAGGGCAATCAGGAAGCTCAGAACTACCTGGACAAGGACTACGGCGGTCCCAAAGGACGGATTAAACCGGAGCAGCGGATCAACCCCTTCTCGTTTGAAAAACCGGGCGTGTTGACGATTTCGGCAACCCGGGTGCCGGATGCCTTGGCGGCCGATTACGGCGTGCTCCGGGAGCGCCCGTTTGCCTCGGGCCTGCTGACCACGGACAAAACATTCACCTTCAAATACGGCTACGCGGAAGGCCGGTTCAAACTCCCGCCGAACCGCGGCTCGTGGCCGGCTTTCTGGATGCTGGCCAACGACCCTTCGCTGGGCGATCCCGTCAAGGCCCACGCCTGGCCGCCGGAGATCGATATCTTTGAATTCATGGGGCACTGGAAAAAGAAATTCAGCGGCGCCGTCCTCGTGCCCAAAAGCGAAAGAGACAAGACTCCTTGGCGGCTCCGCTACAAGGAGGCCGGAGTGGACCTCACCGCGGGCTTCCACACGTGGGCGGTCGAATGGAACGAAAATGAAATCGCCCTGATCTTCGACGGCCAGATCTGGACCCGTGACAAGACACCGGACTCATTGCATCGGAGCATGTATCTGTTGGTGAACCTCGCGGTCGGCGGGAAGTGGTTCTCCAGCGAAATGACCAATGCCAAAACACCCGCGCAAGCCTGGGAAGTCGACGACGCCTCCATGCCGTGGAAGATGGAATGCGATTACATCCGGGTTTATCAGGAAGTGAAATAAACCCGGCGCCGGCGACAGCTGAACCCCCTCCCGATTTTTATGATGCGTCTTTTGCCTGCTCTCTGCCTCGGTCTCTGCGTCGTTCCGCCGCTCTCCGCGCAAACCCTTCAGCTCTCGCTCTCCGAAAAGGGCGCGGTGGTGGACGCGGGTGAGCTCGGCAGTTTCACACTGCCCGCACCCACGGTGCACACCGTCGACAAGAAGGAGCTCAAACCCACCTATACGCTCGATGGAACAGGAGGGGCCCGGGTGGCTTATCCCAATGGTTTCGTGCTGAAGATCGCCGCCTCCAACACCGACAAAACGGTCACCTACAGCTTTGACCAGCCGTTCACGGGTTTGGATTCGATCAAGTTCACCACGATGTTTCCCATCAATCTGAACAAGGGCGGAAAATATGCGATGGGAGCCATGACGGGCGATTTCCCCGCCTCGCTGAACGGCCAGTTTCTCGCCCAGGGCGACGCTGGCCATCTCGACATCATCCACCCGCTTGGCGGAGGCATTCGGTTCACCACGCCCGCCGCGTATCAACAACTTCAGGACAACCGCATGTGGGAGTGGACCGTCTTTGCCTGGATCTACCGCTATGATCTGAAGCGTTATCCGGGACAAAACCGCTTCAGCTTCAAAGTCTCCACCCTCGCCGCGGAGGTCGCGGTCAACGGCTCGCCGGCCGGCCCCAGGTTCCTGGTCGACCGTTTCGGGCAGTCCGCACGCAAGGACTATCCGGGCAAGGTAAAATCCGAGGCCGAACTCAAAGCTGATATCGCGGCGGAAAAAGCCTCCCTCGGTTCCTATCAAGGCCCCCCGCTCGACCGTTTCGGCGGTCTCGCCGGCAGCGGC
>JAQSWS010000010.1 GCA_029266495.1 Rariglobus sp.
AATCCACCACGTCATCCCCCGGGTAGTAGGCTTTGTAGCTGTTCAGGGAGTCGTATTTTCCGAGGTTCTTCCCCATCGCTCCCGGACACCACGCGAAGGCCACCTGGTTGGCTCCGTTTTCCCTGAAAATCCTGTGAATGTGGCGCCAGACTTTTTTGAATTTCACCGCCGTCCAATCGGTCGGGCTGCGTTTGAAAATCTCCGAGAAATAAAACCAGTCGCCGTTCATCTCGTGATTGATGCTGAGCAGATAGGGCTTTCCGAATTCCTTCGAGAGCGCGGCCAGCCGGATAAAGCGCCAGTCTTCCTTCCCGGAGAGAATATCATCGGCTTTCAAGAAGGGACCGCTTGGTTGCCAGTCGCCGGTGTAGAGCTTGAGAAAGGGCACCACGTCCGGCACGGAGTCGATCACCCGCAGCCGGTGCAGCACCGACTCGAGAGGGAGTTCGATTCCTTTGCTCCAGAGCGGAGTCGAACAGCCGATCATGGAGGGTTTGGCGCCGGCGGCGGCCACATACTTTTGATAACGTTTGTCGAAGCCACCCTGCGTATCGGTGTTGAGCAGGACGCCATGATAAATCCGGTTCTTCAACTCGAGCGGCGCCAGCGAGCGTTGGGGCGGATGTTCGGGCACCTGCTTCAAATGGGCATGCTGCATCAGGCTGACGTTCGGGTCATCTCCGTGGTCGTAGGGTTTGTCGCCTTCCAAGACCTGGGCGGAAACGATGGGTGAAAACAACATGAGGCCGGCAAGCGCGGCAACCGTCGGGGTGAAGGGACGCATGCGGATGGTTATGCGGTCTTCTGTTGGCGGGGCAATCGGGACGAGGTTTCCCGACGTTTGACAGTCACGTGGACCGATCCCGTCCACCGGTGCGCAACGTGTCGATTTCACGCCGCCTTCACACGGGCTTCATACAGGCATCGTAGGCTGCGGCATGAAAATCAAACTGCTCCTGCCTGCCTTGACCGAGGCGACGTCACCATTTTTCAGGCCGATCAAGTATTCGCTTTTTCCGCCTCTCGGGCTGGCGATGCTGGCCGGTTACCTCGCCCCGGATGACGAAGCGGACTTGCAGGATGAACATGTCGAAAAGCTTCGTCTCGACGATCGGCCCGATCTCGTGGTGATCCAGGTTTACATCACGTCTGCGCGACGCGCCTACGAAATCGCCGACCGTTATCGTGCCGCCGGGGTCCATGTGGCGTTGGGCGGTTTGCATGTGACCTCGCTCCCGGACGAGGCCGCGGCGCATGCCGATTCGATTTTTCTGGGGCCGGGGGAAGATATCTGGCCGCAGTTTTTGAAGGATTTCCGGAGTGGTCGTCCGAAGCCGCGCTACGTTTCCACCGTCCGTTCCCTGGTGGGAATGCCGGTGGTGCGGCGTGATTTGATCAAGCGACATCTCTACCTCGTGCCCAATTCGATCGTGGTGTCGCGCGGTTGTCCGCACACCTGTGATTTTTGTTACAAGGAGGCGTTCTTCGAGGGCGGCAGGTCCTTCTATACCCAGACGGTGGACGCCGCGCTGGCGGAGATCGCGCGGCTGCCGGGGCGGCATCTTTATTTTCTCGACGATCACCTGTTCGGCAACCGGCGTTTTGCCGAGGGGCTTTTCGACGGCATGAAGGGGATGGGGCGGCTGTGGCAGGCGGCCGGCACGGTGCAGTCGGTGCTGGCCCCGGGGTTGCTCGAAAAAGCCGTCGCGGCGGGACTGCGAAGTTTGTTCGTGGGCTTCGAGACGCTGAGTCCGGCGAATCTGCGCGAGCAGGGGAAGTCCCAAAACCTCGGGCGCGATTACGGCGCGGCGATCCGCCGGTTGCATGATCTCGGCGTAATGATCAACGGGAGTTTCGTCTTTGGGATGGACGGGGACGATGCGACGGTGTTCGACCGCACGGTTGACTGGGCGGTGGAGCAGGGGATCGAGACGGCGACCTTCCACATCCTCACTCCATATCCGGGCACGGCCCTCTATAAACGCATGGCTGCCGCGGGCCGGTTGCTGCACTCGGACTGGGACCGTTACGACACGCGCCAGGTGGTGTTTCGTCCGGCGCAGCTTGCACCAGAGGCGCTGGAGGCGGGCTATTGGCGGGCCTACGATCGATTTTATTCGTGGCGGGCGATTGCGCGCGGCGCCGCAACAAAGCGGAACCTGGCGGCGGGGCTGCGGCATTTTGCCTACGCGGCGGGTTGGAAAAAATTCGAGCCATTGTGGGACGTGGTCATCCGCACCCGGCGCGTAATGCACCTGCGTCCGGTGCTCGAACGCGTGCTCGCGGGCCTCCCGGAAAAACGCGAGACCGGCACGGCGCTGCAGCCGGCCGGTGCGGTGTGATGCGGGTAACCTCCCGCGGGACTCGATCCTCGACACGTTCCGGTTCCGGAGGCATCCCAATGACAAGCGTCATGAGACTACCCTGCATCGCGTTGGTCTTGGTTTGCCTGTTCACCGGTGCACATGCGTCCACGGTGGAATTATATCAAAAGGCCGTAAGCCTGTGTTCCGCCAAGAACGATGAGGCCGCCTTGCCGGTGTTTCTCGAGGCCGCCGAGGCCGCCAGAAACGAAGGAAAGGCCAGCTATCTTTTTTCGGCTTACTACCAGGCCAGTTTCACTGCGCACCGCCTGTCGAAAAACATGGAGTCGATGCGTTACGCCGGGGAGGCGCTTCTCGTCGCCGAGCAAAACCGGTCCGGCGACTGGACCCGGCGCAGGACGAATCTTATCAACGAAATCGAGTTGATCGGGCTTCTTGAACGCGGGCACGGCAGACTGGCGCAAATCGGAGCAGCCTGGAATCAACATCGACGGGCGGTCTCACGGTATCGGGAGGTGTTTGGTTTGCCGGCGGACGACCGGCGGCTGGAGCCCGGCGATGTTGCCCGGATGACCGTGGACGCCCGTCCACTCGGCTGGCGGTTGATTGAGCGCGAAGCTCACTATCTGCACGAAACCGGACAGACAACGCAGGCGAAGTCCCTGCTTCGTTCAGCGATTGCGGCTGCTGAGAGCGACCTGGACGCACGGGTTCACCGGCAATCGTTTTACCCTGTGAAAATGGTGGGTTCGCTTGCCTCGATGGAAGGGTTCACCGGTTACGATCAGCTCTCGCTCGACCTGTTGCAAAAGGAGAAGGAGCTCTGTAAATCCTGGGCGGACCGGAGCCACTTGCAGCGCATTGAAATGAATTGGCTGATCAACTTCGCGGATCTCCAGGGCGCGAACGATGAAATCGTCAAGCGGGCCGATGCGGTGCTCGCCGAGGCCACTGCCGCAGGTTCCATCAATGTTGCCGCATTCAAGCGGATGCACACCCACATTGCCGCCCGTCATCTCAGTCACGAACAACGTGTCGCCCGGCTTCTCGCGGCCGCCGATGAAAGCCGGCGCATGGAGAACGAAGAGGAACACTTCTTTTCGTCGAGAGACGTTCTATTCGAACAGGCGGCCAGGAACAGGCCCGGTCTGGACGGTGAATTTCACGCCTTTCTGAATCAAACACGCCTTCAGGGAAACCTTCGCGCAGAGCCGCGTATTTACCGTCGTTATGGCGATTGGTTGCGTCTTCAGGGACGTTACGCCGATGCGATCCGCACTTACCGGCAAGCCTTGCAACTCACGTTGCGTTTTGAATGGCACCCGCTGGTGCCTCAACTCTACGCGAAACTCGGTGCGACCTACCTGGCGGACGGACAGGATGAACAAGCCCGGGCGATGTGGGCGGAGGTCGCCCGTTACGCCGTGCTGCATCCGGACATCCCGGCTGTTACGATTCTCTCAGCCCGTCATATCCAGCTCCATGCGCTGTTGAGGGCAGGTCTTCTGGCCGAGGCCGCTTTGTTCGCGCAGGAGTGGTATCGTTATGGCGTGGCTCAGCAGGTGCCCTCCCGCTCGCTCGCTCCATTCGAACCTGCCGTGGTCAAGGCGTATAAGCCCGGGACAAACCCCGCCGCCGGGGCGGCGTCAAAGCACGTTCTTCTTCACCCGACGATCATCACAACCGTGGCATTGCCGGAGCAGGACGCAGTGACCGCGGTCTATCTTCTCAATCCTGACTCGAAGCCCGCCAGTGGCACGCTTGCCATGCGGGGCCCCGGCCCCCGGGTGCTCGATGGCGGCAAGGATCAACTCGGGATATCATTTTCCGTGGCCGGCCCGGAAAAATCCTTGGCCCTGCCCCTGTCGCTGGGCGGCGGTGACTTCGTAAAAATTCAGCTGGTCATGCCGCCCGGCCGTCTGCCTGCGCCGGAGGCACCCGCGACGATTCACCTCGTCTGGACGGACGATGCCACCGGCCAGACTCGAACCATGTTGTGGCACTACAGCCAGGGCGGGACTGCCGTTAACGCCTCGGTGCTGGAGGCCGCGCAAGTCGGCTTCAATCCCTTCATCGGACTGCCGGTCCAGCACAGCGTTCATATTCCCGAGGCAGGCGAAACGCCGGTGGCGTTCCGGGTTCGGGCCAGCAGCCCCTTGCGTATTGAATATTTGGATTCAACCACCGGCCGCCTCCTGGCGGTCGATAACAATGGCAACGGCGACTTTACGGAAAGCGGGGATTTCTGGACGCCGGTGCGGGGTGAAAAACCCGGGATTTCCTCGCCTGCACTCACGGCCGGAAAAGAGACGTCCACCGCCACCATTGAGGTCTGGTATTTTCCGAACGAAACCACGGGAGGGGACCGGGAGATCGAACTGAGCGTCGAGCTTCATCAGCCCGCCGGCTGGCAGCAGCAAGCCATCGACCGGCTGACATTCGCGAAGTAACGCGGTCTGCGGCGCTATGCTTTTGCCGGCACCGCAGGCCGGCGAAGGGCGGCGGTGGCCTCCGGGAACGTGGTGGTTTGCTGTGGCTGCGCCCGATTGTGGGCATGGGCTTCGCCGGCTTCGGCAACCATCAGCTTGTAGATGTCGGGAATCGCGGTGATGTCCGCGGGAACCGTGTCACGGTTGGCCATGAGCGCGGCGTAGCTGTGCGGGGCGTCGGGATGATAGCCATGCATCGCGCGGATCGGCCGTTCGCCCATGTGACTGGGCACGATCAGGACGCCTTCCGAGACGAGGAAAATGAGTTCGCCGAAGTAACGATCCGGGAAAAGTGTGCCGAGGTTCTCCAGTTCCTCGTCGGTCATGATTTTTCCCTGTGGCACGTTTTTCAGGTAATCGACGATTTTCTGGCGGGCGTTTTCGTTAAAGAACCAGAAGCGAGCCATGGTTGAGTCGTAGACGACGGCGTAATCGTTTCCGGGCTTCAGATTGAGCGACAGGATGCGGCTGCGCAGGTCCAGCCGCCGGTCACAATTGGCCATGCCGTGATCGCTAAAAATGTAGAGGCGCACGTCCGTGTAGTGCCCGCGGGAGATGGCCATAAGGCGGTTCAGATCCTTTTCGTAGGCACGTAGCTTCAGGAAGATCTCAGGCGACTGGTTGCCGACACGGTGCAGGAGACCGTCGAGGTCGGGCCAGTAGAGGAAGGCGAAGTCGATTTTTTCCGCGGCGATGTCCTGCAGCAACGCTTCGAGGTTCCCTTGTTCGCCCCGCGCGGGCTCGCTCACATGATAAGGGATCCCGTGCTCGGTGAGGTGGTCGAAGATGTTTGTCCCGCAGTTCATGCCGCCGGGCTGAAGCGGACTTTTTTTCTCGGAGAAATCATACTGGTTGATGTCCCGGAACGGCATGTTGTAGAGATCGAAGTAGCCGCGGAATTTCAGTCTCATCTTTACATACTTGGACAGCCACCGGCGGACGCGCCGCCGGCCGGTGAGCGCAGACGGGAGCCAGCGCAGCCAGCGGAGCGGGCGAAAAGGGGAGTGCTTGGGATCATGGACGAAGTAACACCAGTTGCGGTGCTCCACGGGCATCCGCCCCGAGAGGATCGACGGAATGCACGCCGAGCTGTAACCGAAGACGGATCGAAGGCGGCGGCGATAGGGTGCGAGGCCGGTGACGAAAGGATCATCTTTGATGATCTCCCAGCCGCAGGCGTCGACGAACACAAACAGGGGAAGGATCGATTTCATTTTGTAAGGGGGCTGACGGTTTCGTTGTGCGTGACGGACGGGCTCTCGGTGGAGCTGTGCCAGCCCGCGAGCGAAGGATGCTGCGGGTGCGCGACACTCGTCGGGCATTTGTCAGCCAGGATGAGAAACGTCTGGTCATCGCGCAGCGGGGTGCCTTCGCGGAAACGATCCAGCTCCGAGGCGAGTCCTTCGCACAACTGCTCGGCGGCGCACGGGAACCGGACCCGCTCGCGGAGCCATTCGCCGAGGCGGTTTCGACCAAACATCTCGCCTGCGGGATTGAAGGCCTCCGTGAGTCCGTCGGTATAAATCATCAGGCAGGCGGGGTCGGGGAGGGTGGCACATTCCTGGTCGTAGATCGGATCGGGCTGGATTCCCAGGGGCGTGCCCGTGGGGCCGAGCGTGCGGACGGGATTTCCGTCGCCCGAGACCAGCAGGACCGGGCAGTGACCGGCGCTGGCGGCGACAACGTGCCTCCACTGAAGATCGATGCAGACGAGCTGGATCGTAATGAACATGTCGACCGCGGAGAGCTCCTCGTAAAGCAGGGCATTAAGCCGCATGAGCAGATCGGCCGGCTGATGGTGGTGCGGGGCCATGGCACGGATGAGCGCGCGTGTGATCGTGGCAAACATCGCGGCGGGCACGCCTTTGCCCATGACATCGGCGACGACGAGGAGCAGCGAATGGTCGCCGAGCGGCATGGCGTCGTAAAAGTCACCGGCCACCTGCCGGGCGCTTTCCCAGCGTCCGGCCAGGCTGAAGTTGCCGAGCTGGGGCAGCGAACGGGGGAACGACGCCTTTTGGATGCTGCGGGCGATTTCCAACTCGCGGGTGATGAGACGGGCGCCGATCTGTTCTTCCTGGTGCCGCAGGTTGACGATCTGGATCGCAAGAAATTCGGCGAAGGTGCGGATCACCTCGGCCTGCAATTCGGAGAACGGCCCGGCGTTTTCCCGCCGGCCCACCGCAAGGGTGCCGACGAGGGTTTCGCCAAAGAGGACGGGATGCACGAGGCCTCCCGCCCTGGGGCCGGCGGCGCGCAGGGGCTCGGACGGAAGCCGGGCGTGCCGGGCCGTATAGGGGACGGCGGTGCGCGTGGCCGCGGCGGCAAGTTCGGCCGAGGCCGGCGACGGGTTGGTGGTTCCGAGCCGCAGGGGTTCACCCATCAGTTCAGGATCCGAGGCGGCAAAGACCGTGAGTTGCAGATCCCGGGGGGGGATCAGACGCAGGACGAACCAGTCCGTCGAGGTCAGATGGAGCAGATCGCCGAGCAGGCGCTGGGCGAAACCTTCGAGGTCGCCCGCGCGGCCCAGTTCCGTGCCGCAGCGGAAAATCGCCGCAAGGCTTTCGGAGCGGAAGCAGAGTTCGCGGGCCATCGCACCGATGGTGCGCTTGAAGTCCTCCAACTGGCGGCGAAGGTCGTCGGGGGACTCCGACGAGGGCTGATTCGACGGGCGATGCAGGTGATGGGACCGGCGTTTCCACATGACCAGCGTATTGTGGTTTTCACTACGCAGGTAGCGCACGCCGTCCATCATGGAGTGGATGATGAAGATGCCGCGCCCCCGTTCGCTGTCGGGCGGCGGCACGGACGGGTTCTTGGGGAAGTCGAAGCCCTGGGTGTGGTCCGTCACCCGTAGTTCCACCTGCGAGGAGGTGCAGACGGCCTCGGCGACGATCGGTTCGTTGCGGAAGCGTTCGTCGGCATACTGGACCGCGTTGTTGCAGGCCTCGGCCAGGCACAGCTCACACGCAAAGAGCTCCGCCTCGTCGAGGAGATGCTCGGCCAGGAAGGCGCGCAAGGCACGGCTGGCCGCGCGGGATTCCGCCGGGTTGCACCCGAACGCGATCCGATGCGCAGCCCCGCCGTCGGTGTGAATGGTGGGGGCGTCCATGCAGAGGTCAGTCCCTTGTGATTTCGAAGAACTGATGCATCTGGGTCAGTTCGAGCAGTTGTTGAACCTGGGGGGCGGGATTCAGCAGGCGGAGTTTTACGCCGTTGCCGCTCCCGGTGTTTTTGTAGAGGGAAAAGAGTGCGCCCAGGCCCGAGCTGTCGACGAAGAGCGTTTGTGAGAGATCGATGTCGAGCGTGTTCATGGAGGGCGGAATCGCCGCCTGAACTTCGTCGCGAAACGATGTCGAATTCACCGCGCTCAGCTCGGGGATGTGGCTGATGCTCATGCGTTGGCCGTCTTGTTTGATTTTCATGGGTTGAAAACGGGGCGGCGGGGAGCCGGGTCATTCCTGCTGGCTGGGGATCAATTCGCGGAGGGACATAAGCGGGCTTCTGACCCAGCTTCGTGCTCGTGGCGGAGGCTGCCGCACCCCGAGGGAACACAGGAGGAACTCATCCGGCACATCCAGGCAGGAGCGGTTTTTCCAGTTGATGAGAAGGTTGCCGGAGGCGAGCGATTGATCGATCAGGGTCAGCTCGCCGACAAACGTCTCCGGGCCGACGACGCTTCGCGTGATGTGCGCCCCGCATTCGATGAAGGCGCGATCCTCAAGGATTGCACCGGGGCCGATCACTGCGTCGGGACCGACGAACACGTTGTCGCCGATCCAGCAGGGAGCGTTCAGTTGCGCGGCCGGGGAAATGCGCGAATGCAGGCCGACAAAAATCCCGGGACTGATCTCCCGGCGCCCGATGCGGTCGGGGGTGCATGCCTGCGGAATCCACGCCTGAAGCGCATGGAACCAGGCTTCGTAGCTGTCAAAAAGTGGAAAACCAGAGAGGCCCGGCAGATGATCCATGAGCACGACGTCATCCGGGGCCGGTGGTGTGGCGGGGGAGACCGGGTGACCATCGCGATGAGCGCGGATTTCCACGGGATCCGACTCGTTGACCTCGGCAATGACCTCGACGCGCATACCCCAACGGGAGCCGTCGCCGACCAGCGCGCGCACTTGTTCCGCCCGGTCGATGGCAATGATCCGCACCTCGTGATCTCCGCGGAGAACGAGGTATTCCAGCCAGTATTCAACGAGACATTTGCCCAGGATTGGAACGAGGACCAGCGGGCATGCCTTCGCGAGACGGGCGACGGCCGGGCGGTGCGCAGGACAGATCAGCAGGGTTTTCATTAGTAGGCTCCTGTCCCCCGCATGACGGCGGGAATGGTTTTGCAGAGAATTTTGAGGTCCTCCCACAGGTTGCGGCTTTCGATGTAGCGAACATCGAGTTGAACCTGTCCGGAGAAATCGATTTCGGCGCGGCCGCTGATCTGCCAGATGCAGGTGATGCCCGGTTTGACGGACAGGCGGCGACGGTCGGCCAGCGAGTAGCGGGCGACTTCCCGAGGAAGAGGGGGGCGGGGGCCGACCAGCGACATGTCGCCGCGCAGCACGTTGTAAAACTGGGGCAGCTCATCGAAGGAGAACTTGCGCAGCCAGCGGCCCACGCGCGTGATTCGCGGGTCGTTTTTGATCTTAAAGGTGACGCCGGTTTCGTGCTGGTTGTTCGCGAGCACCTCCTTCAGGCGCGCCTCGGCGTTCGGGTGCATCGAGCGGAACTTGAACATCTGAAACTCACGGCCAAAGCGTCCCACCCGGGTCTGGGGGAAGATCACCGGACTGCCGTCTTCGAGTTTGATGAGGAGACTGATGAGAAGGAAGAGCGGACCGAGCAGGATGAGCGCGACAAGGCTCAAGACGACGTCGAGTGCGCGCTTGGCCATGTGGGAGCCGTTGACGACATAGCTCCAGAGCATGCGCTTGAGACGCAGGTAGCATTGCAGCCGCCAGCGGCCGCGCCGGGTTTCGAACGAGGCGAAGTGTTCCAGCAAACGGGGATCGGGTGAGACGCTAGTTGGAGTATTCATCGGATTTCATCAGCAGGAAAAGGTTGGCCAGGAAGGTCTCCTGCACCCAGCAGGGCGACAGGGAGCCGGCTTCGAGCAGCTGCCAGAGCCGGCTGGCAAGTTGTGCGATATCCTCCTCTTTGAACGGCTGTGTGAGAATCAGGTCGGCCCATCGTTTTTGCGGTTCCACGTAGCGCTCGTGCAAAGGGGCGAGCATTTGAAACTGGCGTTCGACTGCGTCCGCCGTGCGTCCCCTCTCGGCGACATCCCGGACGCGGCGGCGGCTCAGCCGGAGGGACGCGGGGCAGTCCAGGTAGATCTTGAGGGCGAAGAGTCCGCGCGTGGATCTGGGCCAGAGCAACCAGAGCCCCTCCACGAGCACGAGGGGCCTGGGCTGCAACTCATCGCGGACGGGCAACTGGCTGTGGGTGCTGAAGTCATATCGCGGCACCCGGGTGGCCTGGCCCAGGCGACAGTCGTTCAAGACCTGCTTCGCGCAGCTCCAGTCGATGGCGCGGGGAATGTCGAAGTTCACCCGTGCGCGACGGGCGGGCGCGAGGTGGGAACGATCACGATAAAAATCATCGAGCGACAGCCGGCAGGCGTGCTCGCCGAGAAGCTTGCACAGGCGTCCCGCCATCCATCCCTTGCCGGCCCCGGTGCCGCCGACAATGGCGATCATCTGACTCGTGGTCGTGGGTGACGTCGTGGTCATGGATGAACCGTTTCGGCAAGGGAGGCGGAGGTCACCCGCGTGAACATCTCCTCCAGTCCCCGGATATAGTTTTCGAAGTTGAAACGTTGGTCGACCCACTGGCGCCCGCGCGCGCCCATTTCACGGGCGAGGGCCTTGTCCTTCAGGAAAATCTCCACGCACGCGGCATACCTCGCGCAGTCCATCCACGGCGCGAGGTAGCCGGTGACTCCATCAATCAACCATTCACGGATGCCGCCGGCGTCGAACGCGACCACCGGCAGCCCATGGCGCATCGCTTCCAAACCGACCGCGCCAAAGGGTTCGGGCCAGACGGAGCTCATCACGGCCAGGCTCGCGTCGCGATAGAAGCCGGCGACTTTCTCCTGAGAGACAAAGCCGGCGAATTTTACGCGGTCGGCGAGTCCAAGCGTGCGGCTCAAGCGTTCGCAATAGGCGCGGTGGTTGCCGTCGCCGAGGATCACGCATTCGAAGGGAACGGTCACCAGGGCGAGTGCTTCGAGGAGGATGTCCACGCCTTTGCCGCGGACAATCTGGCCGGCATAGACGATGCGATTGCGAGCGTCGAAGGAGCTTGGCTCCTTTTTATCCGCGACCATTGGCACGGGTGCGTGGGTTTCAATCTGTGCGGGCAGGAAACCGTTCCGAAGCAGTTCGTCGCGCATGTAGTCGGTCGCCACAATCATGCGTGCGAAGCGGCGGTTGAGTTCAATTTCCCGACGTTTGTCGAGGTAGCCGACCCAGCGGAGCGGAAACCGGGAATGCGGATCGCGCGCAAGCGAAGCGCCGCAGGGGAAAATGCAAAATGGAGAGGCCGCGCGCGTGCAAATCTGGCGGCTGAAATAGTGATATTTATAGCCGCGCATGCAGTAGAGGTCGTGGTCATGGACCATGCGCGCGACCGGGACACCGCAGGTCGAGAGAGCCTCGATCACGTCGAGGTCGGACATCTTGTGGACAAAAATGGCTTCCGGTGAAAACGCCTCGATGGCGCTGCGAAGAAGGGCGACCGGATCACTGGAGGTGAATTCGAGGCGTCGTTGAAAGGTGTCGCGCCACGCCTGCTCGTCCTTGCCGGTGCACGGGCCGTGGACGAGGGAGATGTTATGTCCGCGACGCTGCAGTTCGGTCGCGGTGAGCAACACGTTGACTTCCGCTCCTGCGAGGGCGCCAAACCGGTCGTGAACGAAAAGCAGTCGCATGATGATATTCTTTCGGATTGGGCGGAGGGCGGTGTGTCGGTGACGTTACGAATATAACAAAAACCGGGCCCAAGTTTAGTAGGTGAAGACCGTATTAGCCCCCCGGGTGGGCCCTAGTGCGTCCGGTCTGAGTATACGCACGGGGATTGGTGGACCGTCCGTTACCTTCCGGTGACCGGGAAATTGCCGGTGGCGAATACCCGGCGCCCGTCCGGCCACTGCGCCTCGGCTTCCACCCACTGATCGCCGGAGCTGCGGGGCTTGAAGGTGAATTCGCCGCCGAAAACGGGTTCCTGATCGCGCGTCTCCCAAATGATGTGCGCGGTGTTCGGATCAAGATCCGGATGGCCGGACACGTTAAGACGGGCGGTGACGGGTTTGCCCGCGTCGGCTTTGTCCGGCAGGCCGGAGATGGTCGCGGTCGCGGTCTTCCACGACTGTCCGCGCAACGGCGTCTGTGCCATCAACCAGGCGAGGACGCCGAGCGCGCGCGCCTGGTTCACGATCACAAACTCCGTGGACAGATTAAAGCTGTCCCCCCAGCGATCGTAGATCGGATAGGGGGCTTGTTTGTCTCCATCAGGGGGAAAGCACAGCGCGCCGAGTTCCTGCTTGTAGGGATCCAGCCAGCCGAAACCGGCCTGGATGCTGCCGATGGGAATACCGGACGGTGGCAGGACGTTGTGATCGTTGAGGGCATAGTGGTGGACGATCTCGCGCTGGCGCTGCCAGCCCAGTCCGGTGAGATAGGACTGGTTGACCGGATTGGTGCCCGCCTCGTAATTCAGGTTCGTGAGAAGGGCCGCGAAAAAATCCGCGCGCGGGTCCTTCATTTTAGGGTAATCGAGCTGGCAGGCGGTCGCCAGGTCGAAGCCGCCGTCGAGCGGGAAAAACCAGCCGGCGCCGAGCATGCGTTTGGTGGCTTCGGGGAGGTAAACGCCGTAGGCGCTTTGCTGGGATGCGCTCAACCAGTCGTCGGCGCACGCGATGATTTCATTTTCGCAACGCGCGAGCAGCAGCGGCTCGACCTGCTTTTCCGTGAGCCGTCCGGAACGGACGGAAAACGCATAGCTGCGAATCGCGCGGCCGTTGCTCTCGCAGAGCCGCCACCAACCCCAGCGGCGGGTTTCGGAATCGGAGGGGTCCAGCCAGGCGCGAACCTCCGTGTGATATTTGGCCTCCCCGGTGGCGGCGAACAGTTCGCACGCGGCCCACACGAGTTCGTCGTTATGCCCGAACTCATCGCCATAATGGGTGAGCTTTTGGTAGGCGCCGTCCTTGCCGTGGCGCTTGATGGCGACGGCAAGAAAGTCCCAGCCCTTCCGCGCGGCCCGGAGATAACGCGCGGCGTCCTCCGGAAACTGCCGCTTGAAACGCGGTGACGACGCGCATTGCGCGAGCGCGGCGACGGCGGCGGCGGTCACCGCGGTGTTTTTGGGCCAGACGACCTGCGGGTCGCCTTTGTCGGGCAGGACGTCGCCCTCGTAACGGCGGTCCTTTGGATAAACCAGGAAGTAAAATCCGCCGTCGTCGTCCTGCATTTTGATGAGAAAGTCCGCCTCCCATTTCGCCTCCTGCAAGAGATCGCTTTTGCCATCGCCGCTTTCGGGAAGGCCGAGGTTGTCGAGTTCGCCAGCCCCTGGAAACGAATCGGCGGCAAAGACCAGGTGATGGATCAACCCCGCGCTGTTGATCGTGTATTTGCTGTAATCTCCCGCGTCATGATGGCCGCCGGAGACATCGATTTTTCCCCGTTTGACGTAAGGGTAGAGACTGGTGTCGATGCTGATCAACGGAGGCGCGGACTGGGCCGGGTTGGCGATGCCTTTGTTGGCGGACTGGAGAAACTCGGCGGTCGCTTCGAAGCCGAGCGTCGGCACCTCGGCAGGCGCGGTGTGACAACTGCCATGCACGTGGCGGGTGAACGGGAGGCTGTTGTCCGTCCCGCAACGCTGGTGATACAATCCGAGCGCATAGGTGCGCGCGAAGGCGGCGGGCACGCCTTCGTTGATGAGGAAGCGGTGCGACGCGCCGAGGCCCGGCACGACTAGATAGTATTCCCCCGGGGTTTTGAACGTGCTGAAATCGGCGGCGAGCACACGTTGATACCAGGGAAACGGGAAGCCCTGGTCGGCGCGGGGCACGAGTTTTCCGCGGTGGACGACTTCGTGGGAGCGCGCATCGACAAGTTGGAACCCGGCTTCGACCGGCACCTCCAATTCCCCCATGGTCCCCAGATAGAATCCCACCATGGCGGTCTTGCGCCACCCCGGGACGTAGCCCGTTTGATTGACGTGAATGGCAGGACTGAAGCGCAACGGATCGGCCTTCACCGTGAGGGGGCTCGAGGTTGGAAAATGCGGGGAAGGGATCACCACGGTGACGTCCTGGTTTTCCTTCACCGGCTCCGCGAGTTGGAGATAGAGAAAATTACCGGCTCGTAAATCCCGATGCCGGAGGGGGGCGTAGACCGGACGGCGCTTGAAACCAGTGGCGCTCACGGCGACCGGTTTTCCCGCCACCGTCACCACGGGAAGATTTTTCTCACGACCCGACTGGATCGCATTAAAAAGTTCCAAGCCGGCTGCCGTAAGAGAGCTGGATGATTCCGGACCTCCGGTGATCCAGGTCACCTCGATCACCCGGGGCGAAAGCACCCGCACCGCGTGGCCGCCGGGCGCGGGCAGGGCGAGCGACGGGTAATCGGCCGGCGGGGAAGGAGCCGCCACGGGCTTGTTTCCGGTGATCAAAAAAACAAAGGCGGTCGCGAGCGCGGCAACGGACATCCCGGGCAGGGCGCGATTCGAGAGCATAAAAACCATTCCGACATTGGACGTCTTTACGGCGGGAGACCGTATGGGGTGTGCACCTGCTTGGGCACCGGCAACACACCTATGAAAATCAAAATAAAGAACCCGCCGGGCAGAACCACCATGTCCGGGCTGTGTCTGTGCGCCCTTCGACCCGCGATCCCACGCTTCCACTCTATGAAAAAGAAGGCCGAACCGAAGATTCACGGCACGCAGCTGCTGTCGAGGCCCATGGCACATTACAACGACCCGCTTCTGCGCGAGCTGGTGTCTCATTTGAGGGAACTCCGCACGCAGTTGCGCGAGGAGTGGGCGCGCCGCATCACCAATTCCCAGCTGCTCACCGCGATGACCAAGGAGGAAATTTTCTCCGAGGCCACGTCGGTGTATGACAATTATGTCGAGGTGCTCGAGACCGGCAGCGTGGAGGCACTGCAGGCCTACGCGCGAAATCTTTCCGAGCGCATCATCCCGCGCGGGGTCGAAACCCACGAGGTCGTTGGCATCGTGCTTTTGTTGCGCGACGTGCTTGCCCGCTCGCTCTTCAAAAAATACCAGGCGGATTTCGAGTTGTTGAACCGCGTGCTCGATGTCTACGAGCCGGCGGCGAATCGCATCGCGAACACGGTGGCGGTGAGCTTCGTGCAGGAACGCGAACGCGTCATCCGCCAGCAGCAGGAGGCGATCCGCGAGCTGTCCACCCCGGTGTTGCAGGTGCGCGAACGCCTGCTGATCCTGCCGATCATCGGCGTGCTCGACGCGCAGCGCGCGCGCCAGTTGACGGAACAATTGCTGCGAGGCATCCGGGCGAACCGCGCGAAGGTGGTGGTGGTGGATATCACCGGTGTGCCCACGATCGATCAAACGGTCGCCAATCACCTGGTGAAAACCGTGGAGGCATCCCGCCTGATGGGCGCGAGCGTGATCATCACCGGGCTTTCGGCCGAGATCGCGCAGACGCTCGTGACGATCGGCGTGGATCTCAGCAAGATGAACGCGGTCGGCGATCTCCAGGGAGGCATCGAAGAGGCCGAGCGTCTTCTTGGCTACAAAGTCATCATCGCCTCCGAACCGGTTTCCACCTCGGAGCCGTCCTCTTAAAACCATGCTCCAGGTCCCTATCCTGAAGCAGGGCGGCTATTTGATCGCCAGCATTCAGTCGGTGCTTTCGGACGCCGACCTGCTGCAGTTGCGCGACAATCTGGCCGAACGCGTCGGGCGGTTCCGTTCACGCGGCGTGATCATCGACGTGACCGTGCTGGACGTGATCGATTCGTTCGCGACCCGCATGTTGCGCGCCATCGCGCACATGTTGAAATTGCGCGGCGCGGAGACCGTGATCGTGGGCATTCAGCCCGACGTGGCTTTTGCGATGGTCCAGCTCGGCCTGACCCTTGAGGGGGTGGGCACCGCCCTGGATTTGGAAGAAGGACTTGCCTACCTGAACACGAGAACGAAGCAGCTTCCCGGTCATGGAAAATGAAACGCTGACAGAAATCCGCTCCGCCGTGGACATCGTGACCGCCCGCCAGCGGGGGCGGGCGCTTGCGCTCGACCTGGGGTTCAGCGGAGGCGACGTCACGTTGATTGCCGCGGCCATCTCCGAGGTCGCCCGCAACATCGTTGATCACGCCAAGCAGGGGCAGATCGTCATGCACCGGATCCATGGCAAGGGCGATCCCGGTATTCAGATTATAGCGACAGATGAAGGCCCCGGGATTTCCGACGTCGCTCAGGCCATGCAATATGGCTATTCCACCCGCAAGGGGCTCGGAGTGGGCCTGCCCGGCGCCAAGTGGCTGATGGACGAGTTCGACATCATTTCGCACGTGGGCAAGGGCACGACGGTGACCATGAAAAAATGGCTGCGTTGATGAACCCCGTTCCGTCCATTGACCGTCCGCGCCTGGAGTGGGACGTCGCCTGCCGGATATCTCCCGGTGAAGAAATCTCGGGGGATCTCCATCTGGTGAAGGCATTTCCCGGAGGGGCGCTGGCGGCGGTGGTGGACGGGCTCGGTCACGGAGGCGAGGCGACGCTTGCCGCTCGGGCCGCGATCGACGTTTTGACCGCGCACACGGACGAACCGGTCATCCGCCTGGTGGAGCGCTGCCATGCCGCCCTGAAACCCACGCGCGGCGCAGTCATGACGGTTGTGTCGTTCGATTTCGCCTCGAATCACGCGTCGGCGCTCGGAATCGGAAACGTTGAAACCGTCCTGATCCGGGCGAACCGCACGGTCGTTCCTCTGCGCGAACTTGTCTTGTTGCGAGGAGGAATCGTGGGAGACCAGCTGCCTGCGCTCCACGCGAGCGACTTCGCCGTGGAGCCGGGTGATGTGCTGGTCTTTGCGACTGACGGAATCCGCGAGGGTTTTTGGGAGCAGCTCAATGTGGTCGATTCGATCCGGCAGCTGGTGAACCGGATCCTTGCGCAACACTTCCGCGGGAACGACGATGCACTGGTCCTCGCGGTTCGTTATCTCGGTGAATCCGGCGCGAAGGAGGGATGATTCCATGGCACGAGCATCGACCAGCATGGAATTCAAATACCGAAAGGCACTCCGGGACTACCTGGCGAGCGCGGGCGAGGCGCATTTGCAGCGGGCCTACGAGTTGGGATGCAGGGCGCTCAACGGCGATCTCGGTATTCTGGACATGTCACGGCTCCATCAGGAGGCGCTTGCCAGTCTTCCTCCCGTTTCGACGGATGGCGACCCCGCGGGGGCGGCGCTGGCCCGCGACAAGGCGGTGGAGACTTTTTTCCTCGAGGCGCTTTCGCCATTCGAGGCGGCGCATCGGGGATCCCGTGATGCGTTCAAGCGGTTGAAGCAGCTCAATGAAACCTCGGAACGTCGCAACCGCGAGCTTGCGGCGATCAATGCATTGTTGAAGCAGGAGATTGCCGGACGGGAAAAGACCCAGGAGCAGCTCGCCAAGCGGGAGCGACAGCTGGCCGAGGCGCAACGACTCGCCTGCCTGGGCAGCTTCGAATGGGACCTCGACACGGATACGCTTCACTGGTCGGACGAACTTTACCGCATCTACGGGCTCGAGCCTCAGTCGAGAAAGGCATCGCTTGGAAGTTACCTTGTGCGTGTTCACCCGGACGACCGGCTACGTGCACGGCGGAGCATCCAGTCGGCCGTCCGCAACCGTGAACCGTATTCCCTGGTCGAGCGCATTGTGCGTTCCGACGGGGAGGTCCGCACGCTGCACTCGCGCGGCGAGGTGATTTCCGCCGGCGACGGCGGCGAGGGCTCGTTGCGCCTGGTCGGATTCTGCCAGGACATCACCGATCGCCGGCAGGCGGAGGAGATGTGGAAGCGTTACGAAACGATCGTGAATACCGCGCGTGATTTTCTGACGCTGGTGGACCGGCGCTATCGTCACGAGGCGGTCAACGACGCCTACTGCCTCGCGCATGGCATGCCTCGCGAGAAGATCATCGGGCGCGCCATCGCCGAGCTCTGGGGCCGGACGCCTTTCTGCGCGATCATGAAGCGCCACCTTGACCAGTGCTTCTCCGGACGGGACGTCCATTACCAGTGCTGGTTTGAGTTCGGAGATCTCGGACGCCGCTACTACGACATCAATCATTACCCTTATCTTCACAATGGGGCGGTTACGCATGCGATCGTCGTGACGCGCGACATCACCGAGCAAAAACAGGCGCAGGATGCCTTGCAGGAAAGCAAGGAGCACTACGTTCAGTTGTTCCGCGAGGCGCAGGAGATGGAGGAGAACCTGCGCCAGCTTTCCCACAAGGTCGTGACCGCGCAGGAGGAGGAGCGGAAACATATCAGCCGCGAACTCCACGACGAAATCGGGCAGACGCTCACGGCCGTCAATGTCAGCATTGCGATGCTTCGGAAGGAGGCCGGTGCCGATGGACGATTGAACGCGAAAGTGGACGCCGCGCAGAAGCTGCTCGCGCAAAGCCTGGAGACCGTTCACCGGTTCGCGCGCGAACTGCGCCCGGAGATGCTCGACCATCTCGGGCCGTATGCCGCGCTGAGATCCTACGTGAAATCCTTCAGCGAGCGCACGGGCATCAAGGCGGTGCTGCAGCCGAACGTGTCGCTTGATGGCATCGACGGGCAACAGGCGATCGTGTTGTTCCGTGTTGCGCAGGAAAGCCTCACGAATGTGTTCAAGCACGCCCGTGCCACGGAAGTGGAGATCCGTTTCCCCCGCATCACCGGAGGCCTTTGCATGGAGATCGCGGACAACGGGCGGTCCTTTCGCGTCGACGATCAGCTCGCCGGAAAAGGCCGGCGGCGACTCGGTCTGCTCGGAATGCAGGAACGGGTGCGGCTCGTGAACGGCACCTTTTCGATTGAGTCCACCCGCGGGCGGGGAACCACCGTTCGCGTGCAGATACCCATTCGATCCGGCCAGAAAATCAACGGGGAAAAACGAACGCGGGACCCGATCCCGGCGCGCGTCCCGACAACCAAGAAAACCAAGCTATTATGAAAAAAATAAACGTGCTCCTTGCGGATGATCACACGGTCGTGCGGCAGGGTCTGCGCTCCCTGCTGATGGTGGAAAGCGACATCGAGGTGGTGGGCGAGGCCGACAACGGACGCCAGACGGTGCAACTGGCCCGGCAGTTGAATCCCGACGTGGTGATCATGGACATTGCCATGCCGCGCCTCAACGGCCTCGAGGCAACGCGCCAGATCATCAAGGAAGGACTTACGGCCAAGGTGCTGATCCTGTCGTCGTATAGTGACGACGAGTTTGTCGATCAGCTGACGGAGGCGGGGGCGATTGGCTACCTGATCAAGCAGACGGCGGCCAACGATCTCATCCGGGCGATCCGGGAGGCCTATCTGGGCAACGCTTTTTTCAGCCCTTCGATCTCGAAGCGGTTGCTGGAGCATTACCGTGAATCCTACATGAAAGGAAAGGCCCCTCAAAAAAGCGCCGCGCCGCTCACCTCACGTGAGTTCGAAGTGATCCAGCTGGTGGCGGAGGGAAAGGTGAACAAGCAAATCGCCGCCGAACTCTGTCTCAGCGTGAAAACGGTGGAGAAACACCGGCAGCAGGTGATGAACAAGCTGAACATCCACGACGTGGCCGGACTGACCCGTTATGCGATCGCGCGGGGCATCATCGAAAGCACGCCGAAGCTGGTATGAAGACACGCGCGGTTTGAAGCGCGGGGACCACCACGCCGGCTTCGATCTGCCGGCGTGGCACCTGCGGCCGTTCCACTCAGTTGAGCTGAGCCACGGGGATGCCGACGACAAGCGAACCGATCGGCTTTTGTTCCAAGCCAAGCACGGGCACCGAGACCTGGACGGCTCGAAGACCCGAGGACTCGTCCTGCTCGATTCTTCCCTGCCAGAGCTTGCCCGCCATGACGTCACTGTGCTTGGCGTAACCGGCGTGACTCCAGTGGGAGGGTTTGTCGAGGAACGCCACCTTGAATCCCCGGGCGTCGGAAAGAAATGCTTCGCCCACCCAGCTGGCGCGTTTCGATTTTAAAAACAGTCCGGCGGGATTCTGGGTGAAACTGACAATGAGCGGGGAGGTCGCCGGCAGGTCCTTCCAGTTCGCCTGGTTGATCGTGAGATGCTCCCTGGGTGACTGGCCGTTGTGGGAGATCACGGCTTGAATGATCACCGGATCGGCGGCCCACGTTTTGATCTCTGCGACATGGACATCAATTTTGGCCTGCATGGCCGGGGTGATGGTTTCGGCGACCAGCGGACAAGCGAATACGAACAAAGGGGCAAGCAGATGGAGGGGTTTCATGAAGGGGTGGGGGTTGACCAAGCCGGGAGTGGGGGAATGGCGGCGTCTGTTGGTGTAATTGTTCGGCCCATTTGTCGAGACGTGTGATCGATCCGGCGATGTTGAGCCCCCTTGCCGCCCGCATGGAAATAAACAGCTTGGCCGGGGGACGGGGCGCCGGCAGGTTCGGCTTCGATGACCACCGGATCTTCTGCTTCCCCGCCCCGGGATCTGACGGCGATCAACCGCGATTTTTATGACGCGCTGTGGACGGAGACCTATGTCGAGCGACCGGAGCGCTTCAATACCTGGCCCCTGGTTGCAGGGTTGCTGCCGGGGGCGCCGGTCCGGTTGGAGATCGGGCCCGGGTTGCGCCCGCGGCTGCCGGTGGCCGGCACGCATTTTATCGATTTGAGCGGACCGGCGGTGGAGCAGTTGAACGCGCGTGAAGGACGGGCGGTGGTGGGGGAGATCACGGCCCTGCCATTTGCCGGCGGACAATTTGATCTGGTGGCGGCATTCGATGTGATCGAGCACGTCGAGGATGACCGGCAGGTGTTTGGCGAACTCGCGAGGGTGCTGAAAAAAGGAGGCGTGCTCTTGTGCTCGGTGCCTCTGCACGCGGCGCATTGGACGACCTTTGATGCCTGTGTGGGACATGCGCGTCGTTATGATCCCACCGCCTTGCAGGCTCTGCTTGCCGACCATGGTTTCGTCATTGAGCAAAGCGCGGTGTTCGGCATGCAGCCCAACAACTCCAGGCTCCTGGATCTCGGCGTGCGAATGCTCACTGAGCGCCGCCGGCAGGCGCTGCGATGGTATAACTGGGTCTTTATGCCGCTCGGCATGATATTCCAGAAGAAGTTGAAGTTTGTGCCGGGGCTGATGGACACCGACCGTGTGCACGAAGTCGCCTTGGTATGCCGCCGCGGATAGTCCCGGCGCATCCGGAAGGTGCTCGACGGGCCTTGTGATATTTTACGTTCCCGGGTTTATTCGGCGGTTTTATGTGCGCCGCATTTTCACCGGAAGAAGATATCCTGTTCGAAAAGACCGGTGCGACGGTGCTGAAGCGGTTGAGGAAAACACGTAATCCGGCGGATCTCCTTTCGGTCCTCAGGAGCGCGCACAAGGACTTTGAGCGTGCCTTCGCATCGGCTCCCTCCCCGGCCAGGGAGGCGGTCGCCTGCCAGGCGGGTTGCGACGCGTGCTGCCATGTGCCGGTGGGCGTTCAAGCCCACGAAGTGTTCATTGCGGCGCAGCATGTGCAAACGCACTTTTCGCCGGTCGAACTCGACGAATTGATCGCGCGAGCCGCGGCGCATCGGGATGCTTTTGACGGACGCTCCAACCCCGAGCGAACCGCACTGAAAAAACCCTGCGTGCTGCTGCGCGAGGGAAATTGTTCGATCTATGAGGCGCGTCCCGAAGCGTGTCGCTCGCATCACAGCAACAACGCCGCCGCATGTCGCACCAACCTGCAGCTCGAACGCGAAGACATCGATGTCTACATCCCCGGGTTGCGGGGCCGGATGTTTGCGGTGATGCTGGCGATCGACCAAGCTGTGGTGGAGGCGGGGTTTGACGGACGGGCTTATGATTTCGGCTCGGCGTTACATGAGGCTCTCACCGACAGCCTGTGTGCCGTGCGCTGGATCCAGCGTCAGCCCGCCTTTCCTGATTCCTGCCGCGAGGCTTCGGAGGACGACGACGGCGACTCCGGGCTGATGCAGGCGGAAGGGTATTTTCAGTAATGCGCAGTGCCCGGCGATCAGGTGAACAGCACCCGTGAGAGAGCTACGCTAAGAAATACCCACACGACCATCGACATCAGCTTTGAGGCCATCGCCACGCCGGCTGCGCGCTGCCAGGTGCACGCGTGCGTTGCTTTCAATAAAACGAAGAGCAGCACGCCATACGAGACCGCGTCATCCAAACGAAACAATTGATCGGTCTGCCACAGTGCGTAGGCGGTTCCGCGCACCAGCGCACCGGCCGCCGCCCCGGCAAACGCGGGCAAAAACATCTGGCCCCAGTCGGCATGCACGTCGGCCCAGGCGAAGGCGAGCTTGAGGATCACCATGCCGACCCCGACTTGCACCACCAATGCGATCGCCAGCTCCACCCAGAAATGTAACGGCACGCTGGTAATCCCGGCGTCCTCCGCGTCGTCGTTGGTGCGCTGGGTGTCGTGGGCCTGCATCATCTGCTCCACCGCGGTCTCGATCTGCCGCTGATGTTCCGCGTTGGACTTGGTCATCTCGGCTTCGGCCGCGGCGTTCTCTTTCGCCGACTTTGCCTCCGCCGCTGCCTCTACCTCGCGCTCCGTGCGGGCCTGGGCCTCGGTTTTGGCCGCATCAGCCGCCGCGAGTTCCTGCGCAGTCGGTGGATCGTCCGCATGACGCACGCGGCTCAGGCGAACGACCTTGCCGCCCTCGAATTCCACCCGGCCGCGGTTCGGGTAGGTGAGGACGGTGACATCGCCTTTGCTCATCGATGAAACCGGTGCGCCGAGCGCCGCTTCGACTTCCGGAAGGGACATGCCCTCCCGGATGCCTGCGGCGATGCCGGCGGTCGCACCCAAGAGGATCCCCAAGCAGACCAGGAACGTTTTCATGAGTCTTTCGGATGGTGCCAAACAGTTGCGGCGGCAATTGCAAACGCAGTGTGGACGGCTTCATGCGCGAGGTTCGGATCAACCGCGCGAGCGCGGAGACGCAATCACGGTGGTGACCGGTCGTGCCGGGGGCATGATCAACGGCACGACGGAGCCAGTAACGATGAGCAGGCCGCCGACGAGATCGGACCATCCGAGCGCCTCGCCGAAGAAAAGCAGGCCGCCGGTGGCAATGCCGAGGGGCACGAGGGTTTGAATGAGTGCTCCCTCGGCAACCGCGAGATGGCGGTAGGCGCTGGTCATCGCCAGTTGTCCCGCGCCTGCGCAGAGTCCGGCGGCGAGCAGTCCGGCGCAGGCAGCGGGTCCGGGCAGCACGGGGTGGGCGATGAGAAGTGGCGCGCAGAGGAGCAGCCCGTAGACGCACTGTGCGGCAAAGATGGTCGCGGTGTGGATGCCCTCCTGATGGAGCTGCCGGATGGTGACGACGATCCAGGCGGAGCCGAGGGCGGCGGCAATGGCGATGCCATCATAAATTCCCACACGGAGGGTGCCGAAAATCGCGCCGGTGAGCAGGCCGAGCCCGGCCAAGGCGGCGATCGCACCGAAGGCGATGGGCCGGCGGAATGGCTCGCCGAGGAGGCACACGGCGAGGAGGCCGGAGAGAATGACGTAAGTGTTGTTGAGGAAGACGGCACGCCCGGCTCCGAGATGAACGACGGTCAGGTAGAAGGCGTAGGTGGTCGCGCCGCCGATCAGTCCGCGCAGGATGAGCCGGGGCTTTGTGGCGAGCGCCTTCAGGTCGAGCGTGCGGCGGTAGAGCACGACGCACAGTGCGAGGCCGGTGGCAAAACGCAGCGCGGAGATGATCCCGACATCGGCGCCCCCGCGACCGAGGGCACGGATGATGAGCACGTTTGCGATGAAGCAGGCGGCGGCGAGCAGCATGAGGCGGCGACCGGAGCGGAGGGAGACGTGTGAGGACATTGGCGGAGGCGATGCGCCCGTCCGGTGCGACAAAAAAACCGCACCGGTGAAGGGTGCGGTTGGATCGGTTTGTCTGAATCGTCAGTTCAGCACGCCAGATTGGCCAACGCACACCCGGGCTCGCGCCAAATGCGGCGAGCAACGAGGACGGCGAGGGCTTTGACGTGAAGAGACATGCGAAGAGCGGTATCAATGAGGTGCACGCAAATACCAGGCAAGCGGGAAGTCGGGATTGCCTGGAGGGGTTGCCTGACGGAGAGGGAATCTCCACCGCACCCGACGCGGCGGGATGTCGCGTCTACTTTGGTGTCAGCTGGTGTCATGGCACAAAAAAGCCGCAGCGGTGAGGCTGCGGCTTTCGGCTGTCGTTTAGAACAGGCGCCCGGGAGGCGTCTGTTTTTAGGCGACGGGAGCTTCGGGGGCCGGGGCGGACTGGCCTTCGAGTTCCTTGAGGGCGGCTTTGCGGGAGAGACGGACCTTGCCGCTCTTTTCGTCGATGCCGATGCACTTCACCGTGATGGAATCGCCCATCTTGACGACGTCTTCGGTGCGGCGCACGCGGAAGTCGGCGAGTTCGCTGATATGGCAGAGGCCTTCCTTGCCGGGGAGGCACTCGACGAATGCGCCGAACTCCTTCACGCCCGTGACACGGCCGGTGTAGATCTTGCCGTTTTCGATCGGGGGACCGCCGGCGCCGCCGCCGCCACCGGAACCGCCGCCGCAGAGGCTGTCGATTTCCTTGATCGCGCGGTTGGAGGCCTCGGCGTTGTTGGAATAGATGAAGACCTTGCCCGAGTCGTCGTCGGAGATGTCGATCTGTGCGCCGGTCGTCTCGACGATGCGGCGGATGGTCTTGCCACCGGGCCCGATGAGCAGGCCGATCTTTTCGGGATCGATCTGGATCGTCTGGATGCGGGGCGCATAGGTGCTGAGGTCCTTGCGGGGAGCAGGGATTGAGCTCAGCATGTTTTTGAGGATCTCGACGCGGGCTTCGCGGGCCTGGTGGATGGCGACCTTGGCGATCTCGAAAGGCAGGCCGTTGATCTTGAGGTCGAGCTGGAAGCCGGTGATGCCCTTGGTGGTGCCGGCGAGCTTGAAGTCCATGTCGCCGAAATGGTCTTCCTCACCGATGATGTCGGTGATGGTGGTCCACTTGGTGATCGCGCCGCTGGCGTCGATCTCGGTCATGAGACCGCACGAGATGCCGGCGACGGGGGCGATGATGGGCACGCCGGCGTCCATGAGGGACAAGCAGCCGCCGCAGATCGAGGCCATCGAAGTCGAGCCGTTGGAGGCCATGATCTCGGAGACCACGCGGATGGAGTAGGGGAACACGTCCTCGGGCGGGAGCACGGGGACGAGGGAACGCTCGGCGAGGGCACCGTGGCCGACTTCGCGGCGACCCGGGGAGCCGAAGCGACCGGTTTCGCCGACGGAGAAGGGCGGGAAGTTGTAGTGGAGGATGAAGCTCTTGGACTTTACGCCGCCGGTGAGGGCGTCGAGGTCCTGGGCGTCCTTGGTCGGCCCAAGGGTCGTGAGGACGATGCTCTGGGTGTCGCCACGCTTGAAGGAGGCGGAACCGTGGACGCGGGGGAGGATGCCGACCTCGGAGTGGAGGGGGCGAAGGCTCTTGGCATCGCGACCGTCGGCGCGGACACCACGCTCGAGAACGGTTTTGCGGTAGGCCTTGTATTGGAGGTCTTCGAAGACGACGTTGAGGTCGACATCGGTGAACTTGCCTTCGCCGAGCTCGGCGATGAGGGCCTTTTTGGCCTCTTCCTTGAGGGCCTTCACGTTGGCACCGCGGACGGCTTTCTCGAAGCCAAAGATGGCTGCGGAAACGCGCTCGGCGGGGACGATGCGCTCGATGATGGCACGGGCCTCGGGGGTGGCGCCGACGAGGGCGAAGGTGGCCTTGGGCTTGCCGACAAGCGTCACCAGTTCGCGGATACCGCGGATGATGGGCTGGATGGCGTTGTGCGCGAAGGCGAGGGCCTCGATGAAGCGGTCTTCGGGGATCTGGTCGGCGGAGCCCTCGATCATGAGCATGTCCTTCTCGTTACCCACGTAGATGAGATCGAGGGAGGACTGGAACATCTGCTCGATGTTCGGATTCGCGACGAACACGCCGTCGATCTCGGCGACGCGCACGGCGGCGATCGGTCCGTTCCACGGAATGTCGGAGATGGCGAGGGCGGCGGAGGCGCCGTTGACCATGGGGATGTCGGCCTCGTTCAACTGGTCGGCGGACATGAGCTGGCCGATGATCTGGACCTCATTGAGGAAACCCTCGGGGAAGAGGGGGCGGCAGGGACGGTCGCAGAGGCGGGAGGTGAGGATTTCCTTCTCGGAAGGACGGCCTTCGCGTTTGAAATAACCGCCGGGGAAGCGGCCGGCGGCGGCGTATTTTTCGCGGTAATCGACGGTGAGGGGGAAGAAGTCCTGGCCGGGCTTCATGCTGGCGGCGACGCAAGCGGTGACGAAGACGTTGGTCTCACCGACGGCGACGTTGACCGCGCCATTGGCGAGGGCGGCGTAGGTGCCGGTGGAGAAGGTGATCCCGAGTTCGGGGATCGTGACGGAGTGTTTCTGCTTCAGGGACATGATGTATTTCGGTTTTCGGATACGGTTGCGCGTCGCGGATAGAAGAGCACGGCCTGCGACACGCGGCAGGGGAGGCTCAGGGGTTACGACGACAGGCCTGCCGGAATGGCGGGCGGGGGCCGCGCACATCGGTGCACGGGTGTCGTCGGAAAGGGATTTGAAATCTGAACGGGTGACCCGTCTCGCAATCCTCGTCTTGGACGAGAGATTTCTGGTTGGCGTTGGGCGGAAGGCGCTACCCAAAAACAATCAGAAATGTCCCGCGCTAGTCTCGAGTGTCAGTAAAGACAACGGGCGACCCCCGGTTGGGGTCGCCCGTGTTGCTAAGGGGGCTTTTACTTGCGGAGGCTGAGCTTCTGGAGGAGCTCGTTATACTTCGGCAGGTTGTGGCGCTTGAGGTAGTCCAGCAGCTTGCGGCGGCGGGAGGCCATCTGGAGGAGGCCACGGCGGCTGTGGAAATCCTTGCGGTGCGTGCGAAGGTGCTCGGTCAAGTGATTGATGCGAGCGGTCAGCAGCGCGACCTGGACTTCGGAGGAACCGGTGTCCTTGTCGTGGATTTTGTATTCGGAGATGATTTCGGGTTTGGCGATCGTTGACATGGTTTGATTTTAACTGGGTTACACGACTGTAGGGGACCATTTGCAGGCCCCGTGCCACCCGCTCCCGTCGTGGCGAAAACCACGGCGTTTGCCGGCGTCACCGTTCTAATCCGGCGGAGTGCCGGACCAGTCATGGTGGAGCCCCGTAACCGACGGGACTTCACTAACGCAAGGGTCCAAGTTCCAGAATCAGGGGGAGGGGAGCAAGCGAAAATTTTCGGGCTCCGAAATGAAAATCGTTATCGTTCTCCTGTTCCGTTCGAAGCTGAAAATGCAGACCCCGTTGGTCCGATCGAAACCGAATAGGAGCCGGAGAAGAACAACCGGGGATCAAACGGGCCGGATGATTTGTCACTTATTAGGTGACAAATTGGGATTGGCGCGGGCTTTGAGTTCGTGACGGGAAGAGACGTCAGCCGGCGCGGATGTTGAGTTCGCGGACGTGGGTGCAGCCGGGGAGCTTGCGGATGCGGTCCACGATCGTCTGGCGGTGGATGAAGAGTTCGTTGCGGACGACCGCATGACCGGCGAGGACGGTCAGGCGCCCGCGGGGATCGATCTGGGCGGCATGCGAATAATGTGCATTGGCGGGGCCGACGAGTTCGGGCCAGTTGTCGCGAATGAGTTGCTCGGGGGAGTCGCGGCCGATCTGGAACTTGACCATGAGTTCCTCGACGAGGCCGGAGAGCTCCTTGGTCGGGCGCTTTTTCATGCGCGACGGAGTGGTGTCGGGCACGCGGCGCAACGCGGCGATGAGTTTTTCCGCCTGGAATGAAAACGGTGCGGGATCCTTGGGCATGGCGCTCGGGCGGCGAAACGGACGGCTTAGAAGGCGGCGGCGTTCTGCTGGTCGTAGAGGGCCTTGTAGAGCGGGCTGCGAACGTAGAGATCGGCATGGGTGCCCGAATCGACGATGCGACCGCGATCGAAGACGATGATCAACGAGGCGTCGCGAATGGTGCTGAACCGGTGGGCGATCATCAGGACGGTCTTGTCGACGACGAGTTTTTTGAGCGCCTGCTGGATGGCCGATTCGCTCTCGCTGTCGAGTGCGCTGGTCGCTTCGTCGAGGATGAGCAGGGGGGCGTTGCGCAGAAAGGCACGGGCGAGGGCGATGCGCTGCCGCTGTCCGCCGGAAAGGGAGGCTCCACGTTCCCCGACGATCGTGTCGTATCCAGCCGGCAACGACATGATGAAGTCGTGGGCGTTCGCATCGCGGGCGGCCTGTTCGACCTCTTCACGGGTGGCGGTTTCCCGGCCGAGGAGGAGGTTGTTGTAAATCGTGTCGTTGAAGAGAAACGGATCCTGGGAGACGACCGCGATATTGGCGCGCAGGTCGGCGAGGCGAAGATCCCGGATGTCGATCCCGTCGAGGGTGAGGCGTCCGGACCTGGCGTCGAAGAAGCGGGGGACAAGGTTCGCAAAGGTGGATTTGCCGGCTCCGCTGGGGCCGACCAGGGCGCAGACGGTGCCGGCGGGGATGGTCGCGGAGACGCTCTTGAGCGCGGCTTCGTCGTTCTTGTAGGCGAAGGTGACGTTTTCGAAGACGAGGTCGCCGTTGACGCGGCCGATCACGGCCGGGTTCACGGGGTCCGCGATGGAGACGGGTTCATTGAGGACGTATTCGAGGCGGTCGAGGGCGGCGGCTCCGCGCTTGGTGTCGTTGCTCAGCGCGGCGAGTTTTTTTATCGGCTCGTAGCAAACATAGAGGGCCATGATGAGCGCAAGAAAGGCCTCCTTCGAGAGGTCGACGCGGTAGGCGTAGACGAAAGTGGCGCTGAGGCCGAAGGCGCTGATGATCTCGATGGCGGGCGGAAGGGCCTTGGCGTATTTGACCACCTTCATCTGGTAGGTGAGCAGGAGCCGGGTCGAGACGCTGAAGCGGGCGATCTCGCGTGCTTCGAGACCGAACGCGCGCACCTCGCGGGTGGCGGCGATGTTTTCGTTGAAGAGGCCGGTCAGCGAGCCCAGCTCGGTCTGCAGCTGCTTCGCCCGCCGCACGAGTTTCTTTCCCGCAAAGTGGATCGGCAGAACGCAGACCGGCACGCTGAAAAGGCAGACCAGCACGAGGCCGACGCCGCTTTCCCGGTAGGCGAGGTAGGTGACGTAGACGACGGCGCCAATGAGCGTGGCGGGCTGTTTGACGAGGACGTTGGCCAGGTTGCTGATGGTGGCCTGGAGCTGATTGGTGTCGGACATGCCCCGGGAGATGAGATCGCCGGAGGAGTTGCGTTGCAGGAACGCGAGGGGAAGGACCTGGAGTTTGCTGAAGAAGCGGAGGCGCAACTGTTCAAGAACGCGGGTGCCGCAGTATTGGATCAAATAGGTGTTCAGGTAATCGGAGACGCCCCGGATCGTGAGGACGAAGGGCAGCCATAGTGCGATTTTAAGCACTTCCCAATTACTCAGGACGGGCGCGCCTTCGGTGAAAACCCGGGGGAAGACGGTCTCCAGCATGTAGGGCATGCCATAGCCGCTGGCGGCGCCGTAGATCAGTCCGAACATCAGCCCTCCGGCCAGTTGCCAGCGCACGGGCTTGAAGTAGGAGGCGTAAGGAAGGAAGCGACGCATGGAGTATGGGGATCAATCAGCGAGCAAGCTCGCTCCCACAGGCAAGCCTCAATCTTTGGCGGCCCGGACGTCGAGTGCGTCCCGCAGGCCGTCACCGAGGAAATTCAGCGAGAACAATGTCAGTGAAAAAATCGTGCCGGGGAAGATGAGCAGCCAGGGATACTCCTCCATGCGCTCGGCTCCGTCTTTAATGAGCACGCCCCACGAACTCATGGGAGGTTGCACGCCGAGGCCCAAGAAACTGAGAAACGCCTCCAATAGCATCACGCCGGGGATGGTGAGCGTGGTGTAAACGATGATCGGTCCGAGGATGTTGGGGATCATGTGACGGAAGATGATCCGCGGCGTGCCGAGGCCGAGGGAGCGGGCGGCCTCGATGAATTCCATGCGTTTGATGGCCATGATCTGGCTGCGAACGATACGTGCCATCGTCAGCCATTCGACCGCGCCGATGGCGACGAAGAGCAGGACGATGTTCCGTCCAAAGAACACCATCAGGAGGATCACGAAGATCGTGAAAGGCAGCGCGTAGAGGATATCGACGATGCGCATCATCGCGCGGTCCAGCTTACCGCCAAAGAAGCCGGCGATCGCGCCGTAGATGACGCCGATGGTGAGCGCGACAAAGGTCGCGACGAGGCCGACCATGAGCGAGATGCGTCCGCCGAAGAGCAGGCGGGTGAGCAAGTCGCGCCCGAGTTGATCGGTGCCGAGCCAATGGGCGGAGGAGGGCGGAGAAAAGGTGTTGTCGAGATTGGTTTGCTCGTAGCCGTAGGGACTGAACCAAGGGCCGGCGATGCAGAGCAGCGACAGGGCGATCAGCACGACCCCGCCGAAGACCGCAAGATGGTTGCGGCGAAGGCGGTGCCAGGCGTCGCGCCACGGTGAGACACCGCGCTCGAGTTGCGCGGGGGTGAGGCCGGCGGACGGGAGTTTGTCAGGAGAAGGGGAGATCATGGCGGCGCGGCTTACTCGAACTTGAGCTTGGGGTTGAGCCACACCTGGACCACATCTACGACGAGGTTGAGGGCGATAATGAGGACCGCGTAGAGGATCACCGTGCCGAGGACGAGGGTATAGTCGCGGTTGAAGGCGCTGTTGACGAATTCACGACCGAGGCCGGGGATCTGGAAGATGGTCTCGATCACGAAGGAACCGGTAAGAATGCCGGCGATGGCGGGCCCAAGGTAGGAGACGACCGGTAGCAGACCACCGCGCAGGGCGTGTTTTAAAATGATGCGCGCTTCCGAGGCCCCTTTGGCGCGGGCGGTGCGGATATAGTCGAGGTTGAGCACCTCGAGCATGCCGCCGCGGGTGAGGCGGGCGATGCCGGCGGCGTAGACGATGCCAAGGGTGAGCGACGGGAGGATGCGATCCTGCCAGTCATACCAGCCCGACGCGCTGAACCAGCCGAGGTGGATGGCGAAGACGAGCACGAGCAGCGGGCCGAGCACGAAGGTGGGCACGCAGATGCCGATCATGGCGAACGACGAGGCGGCGTAGTCGGTCTTCGTGTTGCGCTTGACGGCGGCGATGACGCCGGCGGTGAGTCCGAGCACCAAGGCAATGAGCAGGGAAAGACCGCCGAGCTGGAGGGAGGCGGGGAGTTTGTCGGCGATGATCTCGTTGACGGTGCGGCTGGCGTATTTGGTCGAGCGACCGAGGTCGCCATGAAGGACGATCGCCTTCAGGTAGTTGGTGTATTGCTGGTGGAGGGGGAGGTTGAGGCCGTAGTAGGCCTCGAGATTGGCGCGGATCTCGGGGGTGGTTGCTTTTTCGCTGTCAAAGGGGCCGCCGGGGACGAAGCGCACCATGAAGAAGGTGGCCGTGACGATGATGAAGAGGACGGGAATCGTCTCCAGAAGACGTCGGGCGATAAAGCGAAACATGGTGGTGGGTGAGGGGACCGTATGCGGATGTCAGGGCGCGAGGTCGATCCACTTCCATCCACGCAGGTCGAGCGGGTTGGGCACCCAGTTTTTCACGCGGGGACTGATAGCGTAAACGCGGGTATAAAAATAGATCGGCATGATGGGGGTCTCGCGGGCGAGGATGGCCTCCAGTTGCTGGTAGGCCTCCATGCGCGCGGTTTCGTTGGGCGTGGAGAGGGCGCCGCCCAGGATGCGGTCATAATCGGTGTTGGAAAAGCCGGTCTGGTTGTTGCCATCGCCGGTTCTCCAGATCGAGAGGAAGGTGTGCGGGTCGTCGTAGTCGGCGCCCCAGCCGGCGCGGGCAATCTGATAATTGCCGGTGAGACAGGTATCTTGGAATACCTTCCATTCCTCGTTTTTGATGGTGATGTTGATGCCCAGGTTGACGCGCCACATTTGCTGGATGGCCTCAGCGATGGCACGGTGGCCGTCGCTAGTGTTGTAGAGGAGTTCGGCAGTGGGGAAATTTTTCCCGTCGGGGTAGCCGGCTTCGGCGAGCAGGCGGCGAGCTTCGGCGATGCGAGCGGGTTGGTCGGGCAGGCCTGCGTCGAGAGTGGTGCGGGCGGCGAACCTGGCGGAGGGCGGGGTGATGTTGTAGGCGGGCTGCTGGCCGGCGCGGGTCACGTTTTTGACGATGGCTTCGCGGTCGATGGCGAGGGCCAGGGCGCGGCGCACGCGGACATCGTTGAAAGGTGGGCGGGTGACGTTGAAGCGATAGAAGTAGGTGCTGAGAAGAATCTCCTGCCGGTAAACATCGGGGTGTTCACGGCGGTAAACCTCGATTTTTGAGAGCGGTAAACCGTAGGCGTAGTCGAGCTTGCCGGTGCGGAACATACGCTCTTCGGTCTCCTGGTTTTCGATGGCGTGGAGCTCGATCTGGTCGAGTTTCACGTTGTCACGGTCCCAGTAGGTGGGCGAGCGGCGGACGACAATGCGCTGGTTCGGCCTCCATTCGGTGAGGACAAACGGGCCGTTGCCGACGAGATGTCCAGGGCGGGTCCACGGGGTGCCTTTGCGGTGGATGCCTCCGAACTTGGCGAGCGTGGGCAGGTGGACGGGGAACCAGGCATTGTGCTTGATGGCTTCAAGCAGGAACGGGGCGGGATCGGTGAGGCTGAGTTGAAGATTGCGATCGTCGAGAGCGTGGACGCCGACTTGGGAGAAATCGGTGAGTTTCCCGGTGTTGTAGTCCTGGGCTCCCTTGAGCGGGTAGAGCATGCTGGCGTATTCGGCGGCGAAGGACGGGTTCAGGATGCGCTCGAAGGAGCCGACGAAATCGCGGGCGGTGACGGGCTCGCCGTTGGACCACTTGGCGTCGGAGCGCAGACGGAACGTGTAGGTGCGCCCATCGGGGGAAATCTCCCAGCTTTCGGCTACGCCGGGGGCAATGCCCTGGCCGTCCGCGGCATCGGTGACGAGCCCCTCGAAAAGGGTGGATTGGATCTTGTGCTCGGGAACGCCGGCCGTGGCCTGAGGATCGAGATCTTGGGGCTCGGCACCGTTGCCAACGCGAAGGATTTTCTCGCCGTTATTGGATGAAGCCCCGGATTTTTTGGAACAGCCTGTGGTTACAAGACCGAACGCGGTGACCAGTGCGAGGAGGCCGAAAAGGGGACGAATCATGGTGAAGTGATAACCGGGTTATACTATGACGAAGATCAAAAATGTCAGTCCGGGCGGGTGGATTGTTCCGGGTAAACTCCGGTCTATTTCGGATCGAGCCAGACGTGCTTGTAGGGGTGGTGGTCGAGGAGGGTGGGATGCCAACCCTGGACGGAGGGGTTTTTCAGGAAGACGTGGGTATAGGTGTAGATCGGGATGAAGGGGGCGTCGGCTACGAGCAGAGCCTCGGCTTGCTGGAAGAGGGCGTTGCGTGCGGCGGTGTCGGCGGTGCGGGCGGCCTGGAAGAGCAGCTGATCGTAGGCGGCGTTGCTCCAGCCGCTGTGGTTGTTGCCGCTGCCGGAGGTCCACAGGTTGAGAAAGGTGGCGGGGTCGTTGTAGTCGCCGATCCAGGACGAGCGCAGGATTTGGAAATCGCGGGCGCGGCGGGCGGCGAGGACGCTTTTGCCCTCCATGTTGTTGAGGCGGATCTCGATGCCGAGTTCCTTGCGCCAGGTGGCCTGGATTTCCTCCGCGATGATGCGGTGGTTCTCGGAGGTGTTGAGAAGGATGTCGATGACGGGCGTCCCCTTGCCCTCGGGGTAGCCGGCTTCGGCGAGCAGGCGGCGGGCGTCGTCGAAATTGCTGTCGAGGCGGGCGGTGGGCGTATAGCCGGCCGTGCCGGGCGGAGTGAAGGCATGGGCGGGCAACTGGCCGGCGCGCAGGATTTTTTCGGTGATGCCGGCGCGATCGACGGCGAGTGCCAGGGCCCGGCGGACCCTGGCTTCGTTGATGAAGGGCCGGGTGATGTTAAACGTGTAGTAATAGGTTCCCAAATACGGGTCGATGCGGAGCAAGTCCGGGTGGTCGCGGCGGTAGGCGTCGACCTTGGCGACCGGGAGCGCCTCGGTGAGATGGAGCTGACCGGAGCGGAAGGCGCGTTCCTCGGCGTTCAGATCTTCGATGGGATGGAACCGAATGCCGTTCAGGCGGACACTGGCGGCATCCCAGTAAACGGGGGATTTGGTGACGTCGATGTGCTGGCCGGTGCGCCATTCCTTGAGGTTGAAAGGGCCGTTGCCAACGAAGGTCTCGACGCGGGTCCAGCGATTGCCGCGCTGATAAGGGGAGCCGGCTTTTTCGAGGGTGGGAAGATGCACGGGCCACCACGCCCAGTGTTGAAGCAGCGAGAGAAAATAGGATGCGGGGTGCTCCAGGGTGATACGGACGGTGTGCGCGTCGGGTGCGGAGAAACCGACCTGGGTGAAGTCGGTGAGCTGGCCCTTGTGGAACCCCTCGGCATTTTGAACGATGTAGAGGAGGTAGGCGTTGTCGGCGGCAAGGGAAGGGGTGAGCACGCGTTGCCAGGAGGCGAGGAAGTCGCGGGCGGTGACCGGATCGCCGTTGGACCATTTGGCGTTCGAACGGAGGTGGAACGTGTAGGTGAGGCCGTCGGGGGAAATATCCCAGCGTTCGGCGACTCCGGGGACGGGGGCGAGCGTCTTGGGATCCTCGGCGACCAAGCCTTCAAAGAGGGCGGAGAGGACCGTGTAGTCGTTGGCGGTGGTGGCGATGTGCGGGTCGAGATCGGCGACCTCGGGGCCCATGCCGCGGTGGAGGATTTGATCACGATTGCCGCGTTCGACGGCGGTCTCGCGTTTGAGGCAGCCGGCGACGGCCAGAAGACAGAAGACGGAGGACAGCAGGAGGCGGACGATGGGCGGACGCATGGGAAAATCAGGC
Organism: Rariglobus sp.; assembly: GCA_029266495.1. Classification (GTDB taxonomy): domain Bacteria; phylum Verrucomicrobiota; class Verrucomicrobiia; order Opitutales; family Opitutaceae; genus Rariglobus. The sequence goes on from JAQSWS010000010.1 coordinate 34,950, forward strand.
ACGCTCGATGAGCGCGACGGCGTGGGCGGCGATGGCGAGGCCTTGGCCGATTTGATCGATGCCTTCGTTGGTCGTGGCCTTGAGACCGATCTGCGACGCATCGAGCCCGGTCGAGCGGGCGAGGGCGGACTTCATCTCGGCGAGGCGCGGGTAAATTTTCGGTTTCTCGGCGACGAGGGAGGCGTCGATGTTTACGATGAGCCAGCCGCGCGCGGAGAGTTCGGCGGTCACGCGCTGGAGCAGGATTTGAGAATCGATGTTTTTGAACACCGGGTCGGTGTTCGGGAAAAAATGACCGATGTCGGGCAGCGCGGCGGCGCCGAGGAGGGCATCGCAAATCGCGTGGGTGAGGCAGTCGGCATCGGAGTGACCGTCGAGGCCGTAGTCAGTGTCGAAGCGCACGCCGCCGAGAACGAGCGGGCGACCGGTGACGATGCGGTGGATGTCGTAACCGTGGCCGATGCGGAGATTCATCGCTCAGGACTGCTGGAAGAGCAGGTATTCGAACCACGCGATGTCGGCGGGCGTGGTGAGCTTGGGATTGGCGTGGGGATTTTCGAGGAGGGCGACGGGGTGCTTCAGGAGTTCCACGGCGGCGGCATCGTCGGTGATGCGGAGTTTCTTTTTGGCGACTTTGGCGTAGGCGGAGACGATGAGGTCCCGGGCGAACACTTGAGGTGTTTCCATGGCCCAGAGTTTGTCGCGGTTGAGGGATTTCAAGTGTCCGTCGTTGCGATGTTCTTTAATGGTGTCGGTCACGCGATGGGCGAGCACGACGGCGTCTTCGCGAAGGACGATCTTGTGGAGGGCGATGAGCTGGTCGACGCGCACGAAGGGGCGGGCGCAGTCATGGATGAACACCTTGCCGATGTCGGGCGGAAGGGCGGCGAGGGCGGCGGCGACGGAGTCCTGGCGTTCGGCGCCGCCGGGAACAAAGAGAGCGGGAGTCGGCGCGTAGGCGGACAGTTCAAGCATCTGCTTCTGGTCGCGATAAACGATGACGTAGAAATCGGCGACGCCGCTCTCGGCAAAGGCGGTGGCGGAGTGAACGAAGAGCGGGCGTCCGCCCAAGGGGGCGAGGATCTTGTCCTCGACGGTTCCGTTCATGCGATGGCCGCTGCCTGCGGCGAGAAGGATGGCGGCGGTGCGTGGCATGGTGACGGAGGAGTTGAAGGTTGAGGGATGGGAGTTGAGAGACCGGATCAGGAGGAGGCGAGGTCGGCGAGGATGGCGCGGGTGGCGGCGACGGGGTCCCTGGCCTTGAGGATCGGGCGGCCGACAACGATGTAACTGGAGCCGGCGCGCGCGGCGTCGGCGGGTGTCATGATGCGTTTCTGGTCGTCGCCGCCGGCTTCGCCGGCGGGGCGGATGCCGGGGGTGACGAGTTGCACGCCGGCGGGGAGTTGAGCGCGCAGCAGGGCGACTTCGAGCGGGGAGCAGACGAGGCCGGTGAGGCCGGCGTCGGAAGCGAGTTTGCCGAGACGGGAGACCTGGGCTTCGGGAGAGACGGGGACGCCGAGTTCGGAGAGGCCGGTGGCGTCCATCGAGGTGAGCACGGTGACGCCGAGGAGGAGCAGGTCGGGTTTGGTGGCGAGCTGGGCTTTGCGGGCGTAGCTCATCATCTCGCGGCCGCCGGAGGTGTGGAGCGTCAGCATGCCGATGGGCAGCGGGGCGAGGGACTCGACGGCCTTGGCGACGGTGTTGGGAATGTCGTGGAGTTTGAGATCGAGGAAGATGTTGAAGCCCTCGTCGGCGACCGCCTTCACGTAGTCGGGCCCATAGGCGGTGAACATCTGGAGTCCGATTTTTACCCAGCGCAGTTCGCCGCGCAACTGGCGGAGGAGGGGCGCGGCTTCTTCACGGGTGGGAACGTCGAGGGCGAGGATGAGATCGCAAGGCATGGGTTTAGGAACCCTAATGGACACTAAGAGACACTAATTAAAAACATCAAAAATCGGGCTGGCTGATCAGACGCGGATGTAGTGTCCATGGAGCCACCCGCTTTTGTGAATTCGATCGTTGCCCACAGTCCCGCCAAATTAAACGTGTTTCTCGCCATCACGGGGCGGAGGACGGACGGCTTTCATGACCTCGTCTCGGTGGTGACGCCGGTGGAGTTCGGCGACACGTTGACGGTGGAATTGAGCGACGAGGGATTTTCGCTGGTTTGCGATGATCTGGCACTGGAGATCGACGAGACCAATCTCGTATTGCGGGCGGCGCGGGCGTTTGCCGGGGCGACGGGGTGGAAGGGCGGGGCCCGTTTCTCTCTCGAGAAACGCATCCCGGTGGGCGCCGGACTGGGCGGAGGGAGCAGCAATGCGACAACGGCGTTGCGGGCGCTCAATCAACTGGCAGGCGCGCCTCTCGGCGCGCTTGAGCTGGCGCGAGTGGCCGCACAGCTGGGGTCGGACTGCGTTCTCTTTTTGCAGCGCGGTCCGATTGTCATGCGCGGACGCGGCGAACACGTGCAGGCTCTGACGCCGGAGGCTGCCGGCCGGTTGAGGGGACGACGGGTGTTAATGTTCAAGCCGACGTTCGGCGTCAGCACGGCATGGGCCTACCGCCAGATGGCGGCCGGTGCGCCTTCGAGCTACGTGGCTGCGGCGAAGGCGGAGGCGCGCCTCGCGGCCTGGTTGAACCGGGCCGATGCTCCCGCCGAAGAGCTGCTCTTTAATAATATGGAGGCACCGGCTTTTGCTAAGTATATCGCACTACCCGTGCTTCTAGCGTGTTTGAGGGATGAGTTCGGGCTTTCGTCCCGGATGAGCGGAAGTGGCAGCGCATGCTTTGCATTTTTGCCGGACGGTGCTCCGGTGGATGCGATTTCGAAGCGGATTCGTGAACTCTGGGGGGGCGGGGCATTTGTGATGGAAACACGGCTGGCGTGAGTTGTGCGCAAAAACCGGGCTTCGATTAACAAAAGCGAGTTGACCCTGCGCGAAGCGAGGCCGTTATCGTCTGGCGTCCCGAGTCCAACCCCGGCCAAACGGACACATTGAATGCCCACGGACAAGCGCGGTAAATCCGAGATCCTGGTGCAAGGCATCGCCGCCTCGCACGGCATCGCGTATGGCCAGGCGTTTTTGTATATCCAGAGCGACGTGGAGGTGCCCGCCTACCAAGTCGAGCCCGACAAGAATTCCGAGGAGATCGCGCGTTTCGAGCAGGCGATCCTGGTGACCCGCCAGCAGATTCAGAAGATCATGTCGGAGGTGGATAAAAATCTCGGCTCGGAAGAGGCCCGGATTTTTGATGCGCACTTGCTGGTGCTCGAGGACCAGGCGCTGATTTCGGAGACGATTCGCGAGTTCGAGGCGAGCGGGAAAAACGTCGAGACCTGCTTCAACAAAGTTTCCCAGCGTTACATCAAAGCCTTCTCCGAGATTGACGACGAATACCTGCGCGAGCGCTCCGGCGATATTCGCGATGTGGCGCAGCGCGTGTTGCAGAACCTTCTCGGTCACTCCAGTCAGAGCCTCAGCCAGCTCGTGGAGAAACGCGTGGTTGTCGCCAACGACATCTCTCCGTCGGACGCGGCGGGCATCGACAGTTCCCAGGCGCTTGCGATCGTCACCGACTCCGGCAGCAAGACCAGCCATGCGGTGATCGTGGCGCGTTCGATGAAGGTGCCCGCCGTGGTCGGCGTGCGCGACCTGACGCGGCAGGTGCAACCCGGCGACTGGATTTTGGTGGATGGCTACGAAGGCGTGGTGATCCTCAATCCATCGCAGCAAACGCTTTTCCGCTACGGACAGATTCAGCTTCAGAAAAAAGGATTTGAGCAGCGCCTGATGGAGGCCAACCGCCGCCCGGCGGTCACGCTCGACGGAGTCACCGTCACGTTGCGCGCCAACATCGAAAAGGCCGACGAAACCGCGCTGGTGAAGGAATACCTGGCGGAAGGCGTGGGTCTTTTCCGCACGGAGTTTCTCTATCTGAATGCCGGCGAGATTCCCAGTGAGCAGGCTCAATACCTCGCTTACAAAGAGGTGGCCGAGGCTCTTGCCCCGGCGTCGGTGGTCATCCGCACGCTCGACTTGGGCGGCGACAAGCCCATGGCGGGTCACGCGCATCTGTTCCCGAGGGAAGACAACCCGTTCCTCGGTTATCGTGCGATCCGCTTTTGCCTGGATAACCCGGCTATTTTCAAAGACCAGCTGCGGGCGATTCTGCGGGCGAGCGCCCACGGTGAAATCCAGCTGATGTATCCGATGATCAGCGGTCGCGAAGAGCTGGCGCGCGCCAATGCGGTCCTCGCGGAGTGCAAAGAGGAGCTCAAGGCGCGGAAGATCGCGTTCAATCCAAAGCTCCAGGTGGGCACGATGATTGAGATTCCCAGTGCGGCGGTCACCGCGGACCTGCTGGCGAAGGATTGCGATTTTTTCAGCATCGGCACCAACGATCTCATCCAATACCTGCTGGCGGTCGACCGGGTGAACGATCGCATCGCGCATCTTTACGAGCCGACGCATCCGGCGGTGCTTCGCATGCTCAAGTTCGTGATCGATTCGGCGCACAGGCAAAAGATCAAGGTCAGCGTGTGCGGCGAGATGGCGGGCGATGCGATTTACGCCCCGCTTCTGCTGGGCCTGGGGGCGGATGAATTGAGCATGACGCCGCCGTTGATTCCCGCCGTAAAATATCTGGTGCGATCGATGAAGCTCAGTGATGCGCAAGCGCTCGCCGAAAAGGCGCTGGCGCTGACATCGGCGAAGGAAATTCTGGCGCTGTGCGACGAGTTCAGTCGCATGCGGGTGAAGTTGACGTGAGGGCGGAGGTAGGCCGCGGATGACGGCTGGGCTTCAGGGAGCTATGAATCGCTCGCGTGCGCCAATCGCCCTTAAACGGGCATTGCTCACTTTGCGCGGCTCAACATCGACTCGGCGAGCCAGAGCAGAAAAGCCGTGTCGCCGGGGAGCGCGTTGAACGCGGAGAGGGCGGCATCGGTTTGCTCTTTTGCCATGCGACGGGCGGCGTCGATGCCGTGGAGGCTTGCGTAGGTGGTTTTGCCGGAGCGGGCATCTTTGCCGGCGGTCTTGCCGAGGGTCTTGCTGTCGGCGGTGGCGTCGAGCACGTCGTCAACGATCTGGAAGGCAAGACCGAGGTGGCGACCGGCGGCCCGAAGGTGGGCGAGGGTGGAGTCGTCCGCACCGCCGATCCTTCCGCCCATGACGAGCGAGGCTTCGAGCATCGCGGCGGTTTTGTTGAGATGAATGAAATCGAGTTCGGCGGCGGTGGCGTCGGTTTTTTTCTCGGCGAGAAGGTCCTGCATCTGGCCGCCGATCAGCCGGGCGGAGCCGGCGGCATCGGCGAGTTCGCGCACGAGTGCGGTCGCGAGGAGCGGATCGGCGCCATAGTGGGTGGAGAGGATCAGGAAGGCATGGGTGAGCAATCCATCGCCGGCGAGGAGGGCGGTGGCTTCGTCGAATTGCCTGTGCGCGGTGGGACGGCCGCGGCGCAGGTCGTCGTTGTCCATGCAGGGCAGGTCGTCGTGGACGAGTGAATAGGTGTGAACGCACTCGATGGCCACGGCGGCGGGCAGGGCGGGGGCGTGCGGGCGGAAAAGGGCGGCCGCGGAAAGCGTGAGGACGGGGCGCAGGCGCTTGCCCCCGGCCTGCACGGAGTAGCGCATGGCCTCGTGGATGCGGACAGGCCCGGGCTGCGTTCCGGCGTAAGCGGGGACGAGTTGGTCCAGGGCGGTTTCGACCTCGGAGACGAAGGCGTTTAATTTGGTTGTGAAGTCCATCGGCGCACACCTACCTTTTCGGCAAAAATCGCCCGCCGCAATGCCTTCCCTTGAACAAGTTTGCAAACGCCTCTTTTCCGACTCCTCCTGGTTCCTTAAAGCGATCGTTGGCGCCCTGTTGCTCATCGTGCCGGTGGCCCACTTTCTGGCCTTCGGTTATCTCTACGCCCTGATCGAGCAGGCGAGGCGTGGCGAAGTGCTTGAGTTTCCCGAATGGGGGGATTGGCGCCGGTTGTTTGTGACTGGAACCGCGGCATTTGTGATTTTTTTGGTTCTGGGCGTCGTGCCGGTTTTGGTCGCTTGGGCGCTCGTCTGGCCCTTGCAATTCCTCTTTAACTACGGGGCGTTTATCTACCTGCCGGTGGTGCCGGCGGTGATGCTGGCGGGGCCGCTGACCGTGGCAGGGATCTATCAGTATCAGAAGCAGGAGGAGTTCCGGGACGCGTTTCGCGTGCCGGTGCTGGCCGCGATGCTGCGGTCGACCAAATCCTATTTTTGGGTGCCGACCTTTGCGCTGATCGGTTTTTTGGTGGCGGGATATCCGCTGATGACGTTCACCGTCTTCGTAGGTCTGGCGGTCAGCTGGACTTATTACACCGTGTCGTTCCGCTTTGTTGAAGAATCTCGCAAAAGCGCGCTGCGTCGCTGAGCCTTTGCGACGTGTCCCGTGGCGGTGCCATCTGGCCTGCGTAATTTCCCCATCCTCACATGGTCTACAATAAAAAGATTGAGCGTGCTTCGAGCGGTCCTGGTATTTTCGCCATCATTTTCGGGGCGCTTTTGAGCCTTGTTCTCGGTGTGGTGCTGGCGATGGCTTACCTGGTGGCAAAGCCGGTGGAGGTGGTGAAAGAGCTGCCGAAGGAGCCGGTCAAGGGCGTGGTGTATTACATCGAAGGCTCGTCCAACAGCAGCAAAGCCCGTCAGTGGTCCCGCAAGCGGCAGATGCTGGTGGGGACCGAGCCGGCGGAACTCGTTTTTGTGGAGGACGAATTGAACGCCTGGATCGGGAGCGTCATGACCCAGGGAGGGCCCGAGGCAAAATCCGGTGCCGCGGCGATTGTGCCGAACGTGAGAATTTACAACGGGACTTTGCAGGTGGGTTTTTCGGCGATGTATGAGTATCTGGACACGAAGTGGACCACGGCCCTCCAGACCAGCGGACGTTTTGTGAACACTCCCGAGGGTCCGCGATTCTCGGCTGATGAGGCTTTTTTCGGGTCGCTGCCGATTCACCGTCTGCCCGGTTATGACAGTTTTATGATTCAGGAAATCATCCTGGGTAAGGAGATCCCGGAGGAAATCCGCAGGGCGTGGAACCGCGTCACGGAAGCGACCATTGATCAAAACTCCCTGCGTCTCGTGCTCAAGTGACACGTGCGCTTTATAGATGGGTGACTTGGCCGGCGTTGGTTGTGCTGGCCCTTTCATGCGCTCGGGCCGAGCAGACACCGGCGGTTACAACCGCATCGAGCCCCGAGCCAGCACCGCGGGTGTTTTATACCAAGAAGGGCCAATTTGAGATCATCGTGCGTGACGTTGCCGATGCGCAGCCGGCGCTGGCTCTTGGGCGGACGGTGTGGGACGCCCTGGCCCGGCCGCTGGGTCTGCCGGCGAACGGGTTTCCCCAGCCGGTGACCGTGCGGCTGGTGCCGGCGGATCAATGGACCGAGCCGTCGCTGTTCACCGTGACCCTTGAGCCGCCGGGGTGGGTGAGCGTGCGGGTAAGGTGGTCCAGCGATGTCGATCCGGTGATCGTGCGGAGGGCGTTTGTCCAGGGATTGATCCTGCGGCAGGCCGCAGCCTGGCACGGTGTCGGGCCGAAGCTCACGGTGCCCCTGTGGCTGGAGCATGCGTGCACGGCGTTGAGCCTGGTGAGGGAGCGGCCGGCCATGCTGGACGCTTATCAGCAGGAGTCGGCGTCGATCCCGTCGCCGCCACCCCTGCGCGCGCTGCTGTTATGGGAACGCGGGGCGGTGGAGTCGCGTGGTTGGGAGCTGGCGTCGCTCTGGTTGTTGTTGCAACTGCAGGCCGAGGCGACGGACGCATCCTGGTGGGGCGGTTGGGTGCGCGGAGTGGTCGGAGGGGCCTCGCCCGCGGATACGCTGCCACAATCTTATAAAGGGTTGTGGACGGATGGATCGACGATGGAGCTGTGGTGGCAGGTGGGGTTTCATCATCAGCGGAGGGTGCGCACGCTTCCGGTCATGACGCTGGATGCCTCGCGTGCCTGGCTGGCCGACCGCAGCCGGTGGCTGGCCGGACGCGAAGGGCGTGAGGTCGTGCTGTCGCTTGAAGAGCTGCAACGGTTGAGGCAGGAGCCTTGGGTGCGCGAAGAGCTGGCCGCGCGCTTAAGCCAGACGCAGTCCATTCTGGGGGTGATTCATCCGTTTTATGCGAACGCGGCGATCTCGATCGGCCGGCTTTATGAGGCGGCGCTGAAAGGAAACGAAAAACAATTCCAGCTGGCGCGCGCCGATTTTGAACGGGATGCGATCGACGGACGGGAGCTTGAGGACACGGTGAACGCGATCCTCAACACGGCGCCGCGGAGGTAGCGGGAGCGGGGAAACGCGGCAGGCAGGATGCCGCGTCTGCGTTGCGAGGCGCTCAGACCTTGGCCAGCAGGTTCTTCAAATCGACGTGGCTGGTGATCAGATTTTTGATGATCGGGATCTTGTCGGTATCCTGGGGCTGGGTCTTCACGGTCATGCGATTGATCGTGGAGGTGACCGTGTAGCTTTCGCCCTTGGCGGCGATGACCGGGATGTCGGTCTGGGCGAGGAGTTCGGCGAGCTTGGGGTGCGGCTGGATGTCATTCGTGAGAATGAGGCCGGAAATGGTGCTGCCGCCGGAAAGCCGGGCGCTGGAGACGGCGGCGAGGATGATGTCGTCGCGATCGCCGGGGGTGATGATCAGGGTGCCGGGCGTGAGGTAATCGACGATGCCTTTCGCGGTCATTGCGCCGACGATGACGCGGAGGACGCGTTGCTTGGCGCCGCCTTTGCGGCCGTTGAGCCACTGGCCGTCGATGTCCTCGGCGATTTGCGTGAGGTTGGGTGCGGAGAGCATTTTCTCGACGGGCAGGACGCCGAGGAGCGGCACGCCGAGGCGCTGGAGGCCGAGGCCGCCGTATTCGCGGACGACGTCGATCTTGTCGGGTTCGACCTTGTTGAGGATGGCGCCGATCACCTCGACGCCGGCTTTGTCGAAGAGGGCCTTGTTGAGCGCGATCTCATCGACGGGGCGGCCGATGCCGCCGGTGCACACGAGGATGACGGGCGCCTTGAGCAGCTTGGCCACGCTGGCGTTGGAAAGATCGAAGACGGAGCCGACGCCGGCATGGCCGGTGCCTTCAATGAGGGTGAAATCCTTTTCCCAGGAAACGCGGTCGAAGGCGCGGCAGATTTTGTCCTTCAACTCGGGAAGGAGCTGGCCGGGGTTTTTGAGATAACGACGCGTGAAGGTGGCGTCGATCGTGACCGGGCTCATGCTCTGGATCGGCACGCGCACGTCGTAAATCGTGTCGAGGAGGAAGGAGTCTTCGTCGACCTGGGTGCCCTGCACATCAACGAAGCGCTGACCGACGGGCTTGATGAAACCGACGCGCGGATAAATCGATTGAAGGGCGGCGAAGAGGCCAAGGCAGGTGGTGGTCTTGCCGTCGTTCATGCGCGTCGCGGCGACGAACACGCGTTTCGTTTCCCGATTGGTCGGGCCGGGCAGCAAGGGCAGGGGCGGCTGGAGGAAGGGGTTTTGCGAAACGGAATCGGGCGAGGGCATGATGATGCGTTAAGGAAGGGAGAAGCGCGCAGCAGTCGGGAGAAGAGGCTCAGGCGGAGCCGAAGAGCAGGCGCCGGTCGATCGCCTGGCAGCCGACGATGGCGGCGGCGCCGAAGACGTCGTGGGCGCTGGCACCGCGGCTGATTTCGGCGGCGGGCTTGGTGAGGCCGGTGAGGATCTGACCGTAGGCATTGGCGCCGGCGAGGTGGTGAACGAGTTTGAAGGCAATGTTGCCCGAGTTGAGGTCGGGGAACACGAGGACGTTGGCCTTGCCGGCGACGGAGCTGGTGACGCCTTTCATGTCGGCGACGACCGTGTCGAGCGCGGCGTCGACCTGGAGTTCGCCGTCGATCTCAAGGTCGAGGAAGGAGGCGCGGGCCTTGGCGCGGGCGAGTTCGGTCGCCTGGCGGACCTTGACGAGCGAGGGATGATTGGACGCGCTTTTGGAGGCGTAGCTGAGCATGGCGACGCGGGGTGTTTCGCCGGTGAGGTGGCGGGCGATCATCGCGGTGGAGATGGCGATATCGCTGAGCTGCTCGGCGGTGGGCTCCGGGATGACGCCGCAGTCCGCGAGGAAGAGGGAGCCGTCGCTGCCCACTTTTTTCTCGTCGAAATCGAGGACGATGAGCGACGAGGCGGTCTGGACATGCTCGAAGCGCGGGACGATCTGGAAAATCGGGCGGAGTCCGCTGGCGGCGCTCGCAGTGGCACCGGAGATGAGCGCATCGGCCTGGCCGGTGACGAGCATCATGGTGGCGTAGTAGCTCGTGTTTTTGAGCGCTTCGCGGGCTTCGGTGCTGCGCAGGCCCTTGATGCGGCGGATCTGCTCGAGTTGGACGGCGAGGGCTTCGAAGTCTTCGCTGCGCTCGGGTTCGATGATGCGCATCCCCTGGAGATTGACGTCCAGCTTGGCGGCGGCGGCCTTGATGGTGGCGCGGTCGCCGAGGAGAATGGGCACGCCCATGCGGCGGGTCACCCATTGGCGGGCGGCCTGGAGAATGCGGGGATCGCCGCCTTCAGGGAAAACGATGCGCTTGGGGTGGCGCTGGAGTTTTTCAACGAGCTTAGGAACGATGGGCATAGGGGATTGGCGAAATTGTCGTTCCAACTTAGCAGCGTCAATGCCGGTTCCGGGTAAAGAACTTGCTAACCCGGAGGCCCCCTCAGAAAAACGGCGCGCGTGTCCAAGAACCTGAAACACATCGGCATCGTGGCGTCGGCGACTTTGTTGTCGCGCGTGCTCGGGCTGGGGCGCGACATCCTGACGACGGCGGTGTTCGGCGCGAGTGCGCTCAATTCCGCGTTTGTGACGGCGTTTACGCTGCCGAATTTATTCAGGCGCCTGCTGGGCGAGGGCGCGCTGACGGCGGCGCTGGTGCCGACGCTGCACGAGGAGATGGCACGCACGCGTCGCGAAGGGGCGTTTGTATTGGTGAGCCAGGTGGCGAGCTGGCTGCTGGTTGTAACCGTGTCGGTGGTGCTCGTTTCCATGCTCGCCTTGAGCCAGGCGGCGAGGCTGGCGGAGTCGGCGGTGGCGTGGGGCGTTTCGGAAAGCACGGCGCAACGCTGGATCCAGGGTGCCGACCTGGCGGTAGTGCTTTTTCCTTACATGATTTTTGTGTGTCTCGCGGCGGCGTTCAGCGCGACGCTGCAGACGTTGAACCGGTTTCTGGAACCCGCGCTGTCGCCGATCTGGCTGAACGTGTCGATGATCACGCTGCTGGCGGGGGCGGCGTATCTTGGTTGGGCCGACGGACGCGAGGAGGCGATGCGGTGGCTGTGCGCGGGCGTATTGCTCGGCGGTTTTTTGCAGATGGCGGTGCCGGCGGCGGCATTGATGCGCGAAGGCTGGCGTCCGCGCTTCGATTTGGGGGCGGGCGACGCCTTGCGGGGCATCGTGCGGTTGATGGTGCCGACGCTGTTCGGGTCGGCGATTTATCTGGTGAACATGGCGGTGTCGCGACTGGTGGGTCTTTCGCTGAACGATGCGGCCGCCTCGGTGCTGAACCTGGCGACGCGGTTGATGGAACTGCCGATCGGGGTGTTTGCGGTGGCGGTCTCGACGGTGGTGTTTCCGCTGATCGCGAAGTATGCGTCGCAGGGGGATCACACGAATCTGGTCGCATCCTACCGGAAGGGCATGCGGCTCATCCTTGTCATCAACACGCCGGCGGCGGTGGGTCTGGCGGTGTTGGCCGAGCCGATCATCCGGCTGCTGTTTCAGCGCGGGGCGTTCACGGCGGAGGACACGCGGTTGATGATCCCGATTCTGGCGGTGTTTGCGCTGGGGCTGCCGTTTTTTTCCTTTGTGAACCTGGTGTTGCGGGCGTTCTACGCGCAGAAAGACACGTCGACGCCGGTGCGCGCGGCATTCCTGAGTTTTCTGATCAATCTGGGATTGAGCCTGGTGTTGATGGGGCCGCTGTCGACGGTGGGCCTGGCGATTGCGAGCAATGTGGCGGTCGTGGTGCAGGCGTGGTATCTGCAGGTGCATCTTGCCCGCAAGCAACCGGCGATGGCGTTCCATCATCTGGCGTGGGACACCGCCAAAGTCGTGCTGGCAAGCCTGGCGATGGGGGCGGTGGTGTCGGCGGGCTGGTGGTGCCGGGGACTGGCGCGGGAGGGCAAATTTATCGATGTTGTGGCACTTGCGCTGCTGATTGGCGGCGGTGTGGTGCTTTATGCGGGGCTGGCGTGGGTATTCAAAATTGAAGGACGCGAGGACATCGTCGCATTGCTGCGCCGGCGTCTGAACGCACGGGCAAAATGAAACTGAAGTTCGACTGGTTTCTGGCGGGGATGGTGGTGGCGGTGGGGCTGGCCTGGGCATTTCCGGAGGCGGGTGCACCGGGCGGCTGGCTGCATCCGGAGCTGGTCAACAAGTGCGGGGTCGCGTTGATTTTTTTTCTGAACGGCCTGTCGCTTTCATTCGCTGCGATGAAGACGGGGGCGCTGCGCTGGCCGGTGCATGTAGTGGTGCAGACGACGACCTTTGTGGTTTTTCCGCTGGCGGGGCTCGTGTTGATGATGATTCCGGGACGATGGCTCGCGCCGGAACTGGCTATCGGGTTCTTTTATTTGTGCGCGGTGCCCTCGACGGTGTCTTCGTCGGTGGTGATGACGGCGGCGGCGCGTGGCAACGTGCCGGTGGCGGTGTTCAATGCGACGCTGTCGAGTGTGATCGGGATTTTCGCGACTCCGCTGCTGGTCGGCTGGCGGTTGCAGGCGGGAGGCGCCGGGATGCCGCTGGGCGGGGTGATCCTCGATCTGGTGTTGTGGCTGTTGCTGCCGCTGGTGCTCGGCCAGTTGGCGCGCCCATGGCTGACGGAATGGGCTTGGAAAAACAAGGCGCTGATCAACCGCGTCGATCGCGGCACGATCCTGTTCATCATCTATACGTCGTTTTGCGATTCGATCATGCGGGGCATCTGGTCGGGCAAAGGCGAGGCGGTGATCATCGGCGCGCTGGGTTCGCTGGGTCTCTTTTGCGTGATTTTTTATTTCACGACCGCGGTGTCCAGGGCGGCGGGATTCAATGCCGGGGACCGGATCGCGGCGATTTTTTGCGGTTCGAAAAAGTCCATCGCGTCGGGGGTGCCGATGGCGCAGTTGATTTTTGCAGGTGATCCGCGTTTGGGGCTGATCCTGCTGCCATTGATGCTCTATCATCCCTTGCAGTTGATCATCTGCGGTGTGCTGGCGGGGCGCTGGGGGCGGCGCTTGGGGGACGATTCCCGAGAGACGGCTTGATCTTGGCCCGTGCGTAAGCAAGTTGCACGCATGGGCAGAACCAGTGATGCCAGCGAACGTTTGATGACCGCCGCCCTCGACCTGATGTGGGAGGAGAGCTACGGCGCGGTCACGATCGACGACATCTGCCAGCGGGCGAAGGTCAAAAAGGGCAGCTTTTACTACTTCTACGAATCGAAGTCGGACCTCGCGGTGGCCGCGCTGGAACGCAGTGCGCAGGCGCAGCAGGTAATCTGGGACGAGCAATTCTCACCGTCCAAACCGCCGCTGGACCGCATTCGAGCGCGTTGCGATTACACCTATGCGAAGCAAGCCGACATCAAGGCTCGCACGGGCAAGGTCCTGGGATGCCCGTTGTGTGCGGTCGGTTCCGAGATCTGCAACCAGGACGAGCGTATCCGTTCCAAAATACAACAGATCCTGGCGCGCAACACGAAGTATTGGGAGTCGGCCATCCGTGACGCGCAGGCGCTGGGATTGATCGGGCCGGGCGACCCGGCGGCCAAGGCCCGCTGCGTGCTGGCGTATTACGAGGGAATGATTACGCAGGCCCGCATTCATAACGACGCGGAAATCCTGCGAGGTCTCGGCGATCAGGTGCTGGCCCATCTTCATGCGAAGCGTCCCGAGGCGCAGCCAGCCTGACCGGGCCTTTTTTTTGGGGAAAATCGGCGGGCGGTCCTTGTTGGGGCGGAATCTTGAATTAGCATGGGAGCCATGTCCCTGCTTCACACTCCATTGCGCGCGGGCGCGTTTCATCTTCCCAATCGTATCGTCATGGCTCCGCTCACGCGCTGCCGTGCGGGTGCCGGTCGCGTGCCGACCGCGCTGATGGCGGAGTATTACCGCCAGCGGGCCGCGGCGGGATTGATCCTGTCGGAGGCCACGGCGGTTGATCCGATGGGAGTGGGTTATCCGGACACGCCTGGCATTTGGTCGCGTGAGCAAGTCGAGGGATGGAAGCGGGTCACCCGGGCCGTGCATGAGTCCGGAGGCCGGATTGTGCTGCAGCTTTGGCATGTCGGACGGATCTCGCATCCCATTTATTTGAACGGGGCCCTGCCGGTTGCGCCGAGCGCGATCGCGGCCTCGGGGCATGTGAGTTTGGTGCGCCCGCAACAACCCTACCCCGTGCCGCGTGCGTTGGAGCGCGCGGAGATTGCGGGCGTGATCGAGGCTTACCGACGTGGCGCCCGGAACGCGCAGGAGGCCGGTTTCGATGGCGTGGAATTGCATGGGGCGAACGGTTATTTGCTCGATCAGTTTTTGCAGGATGGCACGAACCGGCGCACGGATGATTACGGCGGTCCGGTGGAAAATCGCGCGCGACTGATGCTCGAGGCCGTGGATGCGGCGGTGGGCGTCTGGGGGGCGGAGCGGGTCGGTCTGCACCTTGCGCCACGGGGCGACAGTCACGACATGAAGGATTCCGACCCCGCGGCGACCTTTGGTTACGTTGCCCGCGAGGCGGGACGGCGCGGACTGGCTTTTCTATGTGTGCGCGAAGGTCTGGTGGAGCCCCGGTTGGGGCCGACGCTGAAGAAGGCGTTTGGCGGGGTCTACATCGCCAACCAAGGGTTCACGGCGGAGAGCGCGGAAGCGGAGCTGGCCGGAGGTCACGCCGATGCGGTGGCGTGGGGAAAGCTTTTTATCGCCAATCCCGACCTGCCGGAGCGTTTCCGCCTGGGTGCGACCTTAAATGAGCCGGAGAGCGGAACGTTTTATGGAGGATCGGAGGCGGGCTACACGGACTATCCGGCACTGGCTGGCGCCAGTTGAGGCTGATCCGTCGGACGTGACTATGCGAAGACGGCGGCGCGTTCGGCATCCGTGAGTTCGCGCCATGAGCCTGGCGCGAGGGTGCCGAGCGCGAGGGAACCGATGCGGGCGCGCATGAGGCGCAGCGTCGGATGGCCGACGGCCGCGGTCATGCGCCGGACCTGCCGGTTTTTGCCCTCGATCAGTTCGATGGAGAGCCAGGAGTCGGTCACGGTTTTTCTAAAACGAATCGGAGGATCGCGAGGGGGCAGGGAAGGCGGTGGGTCGAGACGGCGTGCCTGGGCGGGCAGTGTTTTGTAACCGCCGATCGTCACGCCTTGGGCGAGTTGCGCGAGCGCGTGATCGGAAGGGAGGCCTTCGACCTGCACCCAGTATTCACGGCGGTGGGCGTATTTGGGATCGAGCAGGCGGGAATTGAGCCCGGGCTCATCGCCGAGAAGGAGCAGCCCCTCGGAATCGGCATCCAGCCGGCCGAGTGCATAGACATTCTTGGGAAGGCGAAAATCCGCGAGGGTGCGCCAGGCGGAACCCGGTTCGGGCGTGAACTGGGAAAGCACCCCATAAGGCTTGTGAAACGCAAGAAACACGTGGCGAACTAAACATAAAGACGGCGCCGCGAAAGGGCGGAATTTGAGGAATTTTTTGGCGTCTCCACAATTTTGAGTTAGGCTTTTGCTCTATGCGAGCCGTTCAACTCACCGCCCTGAATGTTCTTTCAATCGCCGATCTTCCCGCTCCCGAACCGCTCATCGGTGAAGCGCGTGTGCGACTCAAGGCTGCGGCGCTCAACCATCGCGACGTGTGGATCAAGCTCGGGCAATACGCGGGCTTGAAATATCCTGCGCAGCCGGGCTCGGACGGCGCCGGGGTTGTCGAGAGCGTGGGCGCCGGGGTCGAGCCGGCATGGGTGGGAAGCGAAGTGATCATCAACCCGTCGTTCGGCTGGGGGGCGCGCGAAGAGGTGCAGGGATCGGACTTCTCCATTCTTGGGCTGCCGCGCGAGGGAACGCTGGCGGAGGTGATCACCGTCCCGGTTGTCCAACTCGCCGCCAAGCCGACGCATCTGACCTGGACGGAGGCGGCGGCCTTGCCCTTGGCGGGGTTGACGGCCTACCGGGCGGTGTTCACCCGGGCGGGGCTGCGCGTCGGCGAAAAGATTCTGATCAGTGGAATCGGGGGCGGGGTGGCGCTGTTCGCGATGCAGTTCGCAGTCGCGCAGGGAGCGCAGGTGTATGTGACCTCGGGCAGCGATGAAAAAATAGCGAGGGCGATCGAACTCGGGGCGACGGGAGGTTTTAATTATACTCATCCAGGCTGGGCCAAAACCGTGGCTCACGGACATGCCGAGCGGCTTTTCGACGTGATTGTGGACAGCGCGGGAGGCGACGGATTCGAGTCGCTTGTCGATCTGGCCGCGCCGGGCGGCCGCATTGTGTTCTTTGGGGCGACGAAGGGAAATCCCCCTGTGCTGCCGATGCGGAAAATTTTCTGGCGGCAACTTTCACTGCTTGGCACCACCATGGGCAGCCCGGCGGACTGGGACGCGATGATGGGATTCATCGATCAGCACCGGATCACGCCCGTTGTGAGCGATGTTTTCCCGCTGGAGCGCGCGACCGAGGCATTCGATCTGATGGAGCAAGGCGGCCAGTTCGGGAAGATTGTGATCACGTTCTGACTACCCCGGGCGTCGATGCCATGTTTTCAGCCTGACTGGCAAAAAAAAGGGTGGACGGGAGAGCACGCATCGACGTGTCTTAAAAATCTGCCGGTTTTTACCGTTGGATTTACCCGACCTCACCTGATCCATGGCATTCCCTATTTCCCGACAGAAGGCTTTGCGCGAATGGAAGCTCTACTTCCTGATCGTGCCCTCGCTATTGCTCGTCTGCACCTTCTCCTATTTTCCGGCGGCGAGCGCGATTTATCACAGCTTTTTCGATTGGGCGGGTGGAGAGACGAAGCAGTTGATCGGCCTCGATAATTTCAAGCGGGCTTTCGGCGATGACGTTCTGTGGGGCTCGTTCAAGACCGTTTCGATCCTGATCGTGTTTAACCTCTTCAAGATGATCCCGTCCATCATGATGGCGGTGATGATTCACCGGGTGAAGAGCGACCGCTGGCAGTATTTTTACCGCGTCATGCTCGTCGTGCCGATGATCGTGCCGAGCCTGGTTACGTTGTTCATCTGGAAGTTTTTCTTCGACCCCAACATGGGCGTTTTGAACAACATTCTCGATTTCACCGGCATCAAAACGCTGCTCGTGTCGCTTGACCAGGTGTTTGGCTGGGGCCTGTTTTTTGCCGACGCCCCGATCGGCTGGCTTTCGCAACCAGGCCTGATCCTTCCCTCACTCTTCATCTGGGGATTTCCCTGGATCGGAGCGGTCGGGGTGCTCATCTATCTCGCCGGTCTCCAGTCGATCGGTCAGGAGATTTACGAGGCGGCCGAACTCGATGGCGTCGGCCCTTTCAAAAAGTTTATCTACATCGAACTGCCCCTGATTCTCACTCAAGTGAGGCTTTCCCTGGTGCTGTTGGTGATCGGGACGCTGCAGGGCTACGGATTGCAACTTCTGCTCCTCGGCGAAGCCGGTGGCGCTGGCGGGAAAGGCATGGTTCCCGGCCTGTGGATGTATAACAAGGCGTTCGTTGCCGGCGAATTTGGTTACGCCTGCGCGGTGGGCATGATCCTTTTCGTTTTCATTCTGATGCTCACTTACCTGAACAATAAATCCGTGAGGGTGGAGAAATAACATGAGCACTGCTCCCAAGGATTTTGTCGGTTCCCACAAGCAGAAGGACTGGCCCAAGCACCTCATCATCTGCGCATTCATCCTGATTGAGCTGTTCCCGCTCTACATGATGTTCCAAGTGTCCTTCAAGGACAACGCCAGCTTCCTCCGCAACCCCTGGCTGCCGACTCCGCCTTTCAGCGTGGTTGAGACCCGTCAGGCGGCCGACGGAACCGAAATCGCGAAGACGCGGGTCGCCGACTGGAGCGAAGCCTTTGGCTCCGCCCGGCCGTCGGACCCCTCGGTCAAGTCGGTGGAGAAGTCGTTCGATCTTTCGGTCTACAAGGTCAAAAATTGGAATTTCGGCCTCAAGCTCATCGGGCCCTACATTGCCAATACGGTCTTCGTGGCGGTGACCGGCACCTTTTTTACCCTGACGCTGGCCATTCTTGGGGCGTATTTTTTCGCCCGTTACAAGATGCCGCTGTCCGGTGTGCTTTGGTCGGCGTTCTTGGTGCTCATGCTGATGCCCGGCGTCGCCAACATCGTGCCGTTGTTCAGCCTGCTCAAGGAACTCAACCTGCTCAACACCCTGTGGGCGCTGATCATCGTGGGCGTGGCCGGCGGACAGGTGTTCAATATTTTCGTGCTGCGCAACTTCATCGAAGATCTTCCGAAGGATCTGTTCGAGGCCGCCGAGATGGACGGCGCGAGTCACCTCGCCCAGATCCGTAACGTGGTCATCCCGATGTCAGGCTCGATCATCGGCACCCTGGCGATCCTCGCCTTTTTGGGCAAATGGAACGACTTCCTGCTGTCCCTGATCATCCTTCGCGACAAGGAACTGTTCACGCTTGGCGTGGGATTGATCTATCTCGACGGCGAATACGTGAAGCAGTGGGGCCAGATGATGGCGGCCTACTTCATCGCCTCGATTCCTCTTATTGTCATCTTCCTCTTCTGCATGCGTCTGTTTGTCCGGGGTCTTTCCGCGGGCGCGGTCAAGGGCTGATCCATAACCGGCTTACGACACCTCATCAGTTCCAGTTGCATCTCATTTCATAATTCCCATGGCCAAAGTTCTCATCGAAAACCTCGTTAAAATCTATCCCGGCAGCGGTGGCCCGGATGTGAAGGTCGTTCACGGCATCAATCTTGAGATCAAGGACCGTGAGTTCATGGTGCTGGTCGGCCCTTCCGGTTGCGGTAAATCCACCACGCTCCGCATGGTCGCCGGTCTTGAGGAAATCTCGGGCGGGACCATCTCCATCGACGGGCGCGTGGTGAACAACGTGCTCCCGAAGGATCGCGACATCGCGATGGTTTTCCAGAACTACGCGCTCTACCCGCACATGACGGTGTATGACAACATGGCGTTTGGTTTGAAGCTGCGCAAATTTCCGAAGGCAGAGATCGACCAGCGCGTGCGCGAAGCCTCGGCCATGCTCGGCCTCGATCCTTATCTCGATCGCAAGCCCAAGGCCCTCTCCGGTGGCCAGCGCCAGCGCGTCGCGGTCGGTCGCGCAATCGTTCGCAAACCCAAGGTGTTCCTCTTCGACGAACCGCTCTCCAATCTGGATGCCAAGATGCGCGTCACCACGCGCACGGAGATTTCCAAGCTCCATGCCCGCCTCGGTGCGACGATGATCTACGTCACGCACGACCAGGTCGAAGCGATGACCATGGGTGATCGCATTTGCGTGATGAAAGACGGTTACATCATGCAGGTCGCCGAGCCCCTCACGCTTTACAACCACCCGGAGAATCTCTTTGTCGCCGGCTTTATCGGCAGCCCTGGCATGAACTTCTTCAGAGGCACGATCAAGCAGGCCGGCACGGTGCTGCAATTCGTCGAGACCAACGACAAGGCGACCCCCGTCACGGTCACGCTCGACGCGAGGCTCTCCGCCACGGCCGCCAGCCACGTTGGCAAGCCGGTTGTCTTCGGCATTCGCCCCGAGGACGTCGAGGACACCCTCACCGTGTCCGCACCCGCCGCCGAACGCACCGTCGAAGTGAAGGTTGAGGTCTCCGAGCCGATGGGATCGGAAACCTATCTTTACCTGAATTCGGGCGTGACCTCCTTCATCGCCCGTGTGCGGCCGACCGACCGCTTTGAGCCCGACCAGAAGGTCAAGGTCACTTTCAAGCTGGATAACGCGCATCTCTTCGACGCAGCGACCGAAAAGGTGCTCAAGTAAGAAGCAGCGCTTCGCAGATGGGGGCGCGCGCCACGCCCTGACCGGCCTCGGCAGGGAACACTGGCGGAGGAGGCGCGCCGCAAGCGACGGCCCTACATACCCGACACGACTCGCCCGCCTCACCCGATGAGGCGGGTTTTTGCGTCTCCACGTGAAATCCTCCTTGGATTCAGGCGTGGCTGCGCACAACGTGGCGGCACTCATTCTATGAAAATTTGCTGCATTGGTGCGGGTTATGTCGGTGGACCAACGATGGCGGTCATTGCATTGAAGGCTCCGGACATCCAAGTGACGGTCGTTGACATGAACGAGGCGCGCATTGCCGCGTGGAATTCCGATACGCTGCCCATCTACGAACCGGGGCTGGACGACGTCGTGAAGCAGGCACGGGGGCGCAATCTGTTTTTCTCCACCGATGTAAAGGGGACGATCGCCGCCGCCGACATCATCTTCGTCTCCGTCAACACTCCCACCAAGACCTACGGCGTCGGGGCGGGACGGGCGGCGGATTTGCGTTACATCGAGTCGGTTGCCCGGACGATTGCGGAGGTGTCCACGACCCCGAAAATCATTGTTGAAAAGTCCACCATCCCGGTGAAGACCGCCGAGACGATCAACCAGATCCTCGCGGCCAACAGCTGCGGAACCAAGTTCCAGGTGCTGTCGAATCCCGAGTTTCTGGCCGAAGGCACGGCGGTGCCTGATCTATTCAATCCCGATCGCGTCTTGATCGGCGGCGAGCGGACGCCGGAGGGCGATGCGGCGGTCGCCACGCTCGTGAGCGTCTATGCCCGCTGGGTGCCCCGCGAGCGCATCATCACGACCAATCTGTGGTCGTCCGAGCTGTCGAAGCTCGTGGCGAACGCGTTCCTCGCGCAGCGCATCTCCTCGATCAATTCGATCTCCGCCCTCTGCGAGGCGACCGGTGCGGATGTGGACGAGGTGGCCAACGCCATCGGCAAGGATTCACGCATCGGCCCGAAGTTTTTGAAGTCTTCCGTGGGTTTCGGCGGCTCGTGCTTCCAGAAGGACATCCTTAACCTCGTCTATCTCTGCGAGAGTTTCGGTCTGCCCGAGGTCGCGGCGTATTGGAATTCCGTCGTGGCGATGAACGACCACCAAAAGCGCCGGTTTTCAGCCAAGATTGTGCGTTCACTCTTCAACACCGTGGCGGACAAACGCATCGCAGTCCTCGGGTTTGCCTTCAAGAAAGACACCAACGACACGCGCGAATCTGCGGCAATCAACGTCGTGCGCGACCTGCTTTCCGAACACGCCAACGTGGTGGTGTATGACCCCAAGGTTCCCGCGGACGAAATCCATGCGGACGTGTTGGGCAAGGGACAGAGCTTTCATCGGTTGAGTGTCGCTTCGAACGCATACGAGGCGGCGGAAGGCGCGCACGCGATCGCGATCGTGACCGAGTGGGACGAGTTCAAGACCCTCGATTACGCGAAGATTTTCGCGGGAATGCACAAGCCGGCCTTTCTTTTCGACGGACGGAATATCGTGGATCTCGCGAAGCTGCGCGAGATCGGGTTCCGGGCTCACGGGATCGGACGCTAAGCGGAGTTCACGCAAGCCCCGACTGCTCCGGTCGGGGCATTCGAGGATAAAAGAAGCCCGACCCGCGGTCGGGCCTACAGCTGCACGGGCAGGCCGATCTCGATGATCTGCGTGGGCATGATCTGGTAATAATCCTTCACCGGACGTGCGTTGCGGCTAAGGAAGGCGTAGAGCGATTTTTGCCATTCGAACATGCGCGCGTTGCCGCCGGTGATGATCATTTCGCGATTGAAATAATACGTGGTGCTCTGCGGGTTGACGGGCACGCCTTGGGCCTTGATGCGATCGATGAGCTTGGTGACCGAGGGTGACTCCATGTAACCGTAACGGCCGACCGCCCGCCAGATGCCTTCGCCCATGCTTTCGAGGGTCATGCGCTCCTCATCGTCCACGGCAGGAACCTCCACGGTGCCAATGGTGAGCAACACCACGGTTTGCTGCAGGCATTTGTTGGCCTTGAGATGGTGGAGCAAGGCGAGGGGAGTGCCCTTCGGCGTGGCGACCATGAAGACGGCGCTGCCGGATACGCGCACGATGCTTTTGCTCTTGGCCACCGCGGAAAGCTCCAGCTCGGTGATTGCGCCGCCGTAGATTTTTTCCTGAATTTCATTACGTCCGCTCTTCCACGTATGCATCACGGCAAGGATCACGACGGCCATGCCCAGGGGCAGCCAGCCACCGTCGGAGATCTTGTGGAAATTGGACCCGAAGAAAACCAGGTCGAAAACCAGGAATACGACGCAAAGCGAAAGGGCGCCGAGCAACGGCCACTTCCAGTTCAGACGGGTTACGCGAAAGAAGGCGTAGGAGGTCACCACCATCGTGCCGGTCACGGCGATGCCGTAGGCCGCGGCGAGGTTCGAACTTGAACCAAATCCGATCACGACGGCGATCGAGCCTGCCGCCAGGAAAAAATTCATGAACGGGACATAGATCTGTCCTTCGTATTCGGCATTCGTGTGAAGGATTTTCAGACGGGGGAAGTAGCCGAGCTGGATCGCCTGCCGCGTCAGCGAAAACGTGCCCGAAATCAACGCCTGGCTCGCGATGATCGCGGCAAAAATCGAAAGGATCACCAAGCCCACGCGCAACGGTCCGTCGGGAGCGAGCGCGAAGAAGGGATTGGTCGTATCGAGCGGGTGGGAAATGGCGTAGGCTCCTTGTCCGAAGTAGTTAAGAAGCAGTCCCGGGAAAACCACGAAATACCAGGCGCGCACGATCGCCGGACGGCCGAAATGTCCCATGTCCGCGTAGAGCGCCTCCGCGCCTGTAATCGTGAGCACAATGCCGCCGAGCACCGCGGTCGCCTGCGCCGGGTGGGTCCAGAGCAGTTTGAACCCATACATCGGATTCAGGGCGTGAAAAACGGCGAGGGAGTCAAACAGGTGGATTGCTCCGAGCGTGCCGAGGACGAGAAACCAGACCAGCATGACGGGACCGAACAGCCGGCCGATCGCGTCGGTGCCCTTGCGTTGCACCAAAAACAGGCCCGCCAGAATCACCACGGCGGTGGGCACGACATATCGGTCGAAGCCTGGATTGAACGTCACGAATCCCTCGGCGGCGCCCAGCACCGATATCGCCGGAGTGATGACGCCGTCACCAAAGAGGAGGGCGGCGCCGGCCAGAATCAGAATAGTGCTGATGCCCAGGCCCCGGCGGATGCCCTGGCCATCGGACCCGTTGCCTTTGTGCGACAGGGCAAGCAGGGCGAAAATGCCGCCTTCACCGCGGTTGTCGGCGCGCATGACGAACGCGATGTATTTGAAGCACACCTCGAAAACCAGCGCCCAAAACATCAGCGACAGAATGCCGAGCACGCCCTCGGTCTTGTCCACATCGGGCAGGTAGTGGAGGCACTCCTTCATCGTGTAGAGCGGACTCGTTCCGATGTCGCCAAACACAATGCCCAACGCACCCAGGCAGAGGCCGAGCTTCACAGGGGTTTTCACGGACGAGTCAGCAGGAGAGCTGTTCATGAACCGCGCATCTTCGAGCAGCCGGTCACGCAATCCAACCCCATTTTATTGGCCATCGGAAAATGGCTTGCAATCCGCAGGCGCGTTGACGCCGGGATGCGGATGCGCAGCGTCGGAGCCCACCATGAGCCTACCCGCCTGGAAAGTTGCCAAGACCTACACCGACATTCTTTACCACAAAGCCGACGGCATCGCGAAGATCACGATCAACCGTCCGGAGAAGCGTAACGCCTTCCGTCCCGAGACGGTGATGGAAATGCACGACGCTCTCATCGACGCCCGCGAAGATCTTTCGGTGGGCGTGGTGCTGCTCACCGGCGCCGGCCCCCATACCGATGGAAAATACGCCTTCTGCGCCGGCGGGGATCAGAGCGTGCGCGGTCATGCCGGATATGTCGGCGGCGACGGTGTTCCGCGCCTGAATATCCTCGATGTGCAAAAGCTCATTCGCTCCATGCCCAAGGTCGTGATCGCCCTGATTGCCGGTTATGCGATCGGCGGCGGTCACGTTCTCCATATCGTATGCGACCTGTCGATCGCGGCGGACAACGCGATCTGCGGCCAGGTCGGACCCAAGATGGGCAGCTTCGACGGCGGCTTCGGCTCCAGTTACCTCGCCCGCATCGTCGGGCAGAAGAAAGCGCGGGAAATCTGGTATTTGTGCCGTCAATACACGGCGCAGCAGGCGCTCGACATGGGGCTCGTCAACACGGTCGTGCCGATCGCCGGCCTCGAGGCCGAGGGCGTGAAATGGGCGCGGGAAATTTTAGGCCACAGTCCGCTGGCGATCCGCTGCCTCAAGAGCGCCTTCAATGCCGACGTGGACGGGCAAAGCGGCCTGCAGGAACTCGCCGGCAATGCGACCTTGCTCTATTATATGAGCGAGGAGGCGAAGGAGTTTCACGGAGCCCAGCGGGAGAAGCGGAAGCCCGATGCCAGGAAGTTCCCCTGGTTGCCATAACCGGGCGGAAGACGACTCCGACTCGTGGCCCTGAGCGTGAACTCAGGGATCGCCGGCGGCCCCGGCTCACGCCTCGGGGCCACCCGGCCGACCTTCAGGCATGGGGCAACTCAGGCGGCAGTGATTGGCGCGCGAGCAGCGCAGCCGTGACCTTGGTTTTGCGCGAATGGTAGTAAAGTGCGAGACCGCCCTGGAAGAGAAGGGTGGCGCCGATGACCGTGAGATAGAGGCAAAAGTAAACCGGCTTGATCATGGGCTGGAGATTCAGGTCGGAAGCCGACATTCCGGCGCGGGCGAGCGCGTCGTGAATCTTTGGCATAATCTGCGCCATCAGCGCGGCCTCGTCGTAGGTGAACAGGTTTCCCAGCGAGTAAGCCACGATTATGGCCAGGATAATGAGCTGGGCGCCGATCAGGCCGGACATGCCGGATGGATCGCCGCGCATCAACCGCATGCGTCCGCGCAATTCGATTACGCCTGCCACGGTGATCACTGCTCCGATGCCCGTGCCGATCCATTCGGCGAACAACAATGAAATCACGGTGCAGAGGCCGGCAAACAGCGCCATGCTCCAGCCATCGAGCGCCGAGATAAAAAGCATATGACGGAGCGTTTTGGCGTCGGGTGATTCAGGCATGGCGGGGGTGGATCGGGAACAGGTTCTGCGCCCTGCACGATTTCGGCAAGATCGCAGCCGGCGTTCCCGGGACCCGCCGCGTTCACGCTGGTTTGCCTGCTCGACACCTGCGGGGCGCCGTTCACCCTTTTCCGTTACCATGCCTACGATCTACGAAACCCTCCGCGCCGACATCATCACCGCTGTGAAGGCGCGTGACACGCCCCTCGCGACGATTCTGCGCACCAATGACGGTGCGATCCAGCGCGCCTCAATGGACCTCAACAAACCCATCGATGACGAACTCGTCGTCGCCACCCTGCGCAAGGCCGTGAAAAATCTGGCCGCCGCCAACGCCGAGTTTGAGAAAGGCGGACGCACCGATCTGATCGATGCGAACCTTAAGGAAATTGCCATCATCGAGAAATACCTGCCCGCCGGTCTGGACGCCGCCAGGCTCGACGCCCTCGTCACAGAGGTCATCGCGGCGACAGGCGCCCAGAGTAAAAAGGAAATGGGCAAGGTCATTGGCGCGCTCAAGCAGCGTCCCGAGGCTCCGCTCATCGATTTCGGCGCGGTCAGCAAGCTCATCCAGGCCAAGCTGCCTTAAGAGACCGTCAGGCCAGGGGCCGGAGCTCATTGGGGAGATCCGGCCTCTTAATCCCAGTGAGTATATCTCCGGTCATTCTCTGGTTTCGGCAGGATTTGCGTGTGCAGGACAATCACGCGTTACACGCTGCGCTTGAGCGTGGCGGGCCGGTCATTCCGGTTTACATTTTCGACAAAGCCAGCGAATGCGAATGGGCGCCCGGTGGGGCTTCCCGCTGGTGGCTCCATCATTCGCTCGCCGCGCTGGACTCGTCGTTGCGCGGGCGTGGATCACGATTGATCCTGGCGAAAGGAGACAGCGGCAGGGTGCTGGGCAAACTGATCACCGCCACCGGAGCGAAAGCGGTGTATTGGAATCGTCGTTACGAACCCGCGATCGTCGCCCGCGATCAAACCATCGAGAGGGACCTGACGAC
>JAQSWS010000155.1 GCA_029266495.1 Rariglobus sp.
AACAGTTCCTTCTATCAAGAGGTGCGCACCGGCGCCGAGGTTTACCTTCGCAAGCGTCTCTTCGAATTGGTGGAAGGCCGCCTCTCCTACGGTTACGAGATCGTCGATATTCAAGATGTCGAGACGGGCTACACGGGTGTTTATCCCGAGGAAAGCACGGCGCTCTCCAAAGTCGGCTTCCAGCTGCTGCGTGACACCCGAGACAAACTCGTGAACACCACCCGGGGCAATCGCGTCGAACTCATCTCCGAAGTGACCACGAGCGCGCTGGGCGGCGATGCGGATTACTACAAGCTTGAGGCCAAGGGCTCCCAGTTCTTCCCCCTGTTCGACACGCAAAACCAGGTGCTCGCCGTGATTGGCCGGGCCGGCGTGCTCGATGCCTACGGAGACACCGCACAGGTGCCCTTCTATGACCGATTCTACTTGGGCGGACCCTACACGCTGCGTGGTTTTGAATACCGTGATGTCGGACCGAAAACGACCGTTTCGGGCGATGATGTCCCGGTCGGCGGCAACACTTACGGTTTCATCAGCCTCGAATACTCGCTCGATATTGTCGAACCGCTGCGTTTTGCCGTCTTCTACGATGCCGGTTTTGTGAACAGTGGATCTTATGATTTCGCCACGAGTAACTATAACGACAACTTCGGCTTCGGCCTCCGTCTGCTCATCGCGGGCGCACCGCTCAGCCTCGATTACGGCATTCCAATCACCACGGATGACGTGAACGACAATGGCGGTCAGTTTAACTTCTCTTTTGGAACCCGTTTCTAATTTAGCACTCTCACCCTCAATCACCCTATTATGAAAACCTCCCTTAAATCCTTCCTGGCTCTCGCAGTTGCCGGAGTTTTGGCCGTCGCGGCCCAAGCCCAGCCTGCTCCGAAAATTTTCGTCGTCGACATGGCCAAGCTCTACGACGCCCACTACAAAACCGAAGAGCAGAACGGCAAGCTCAAGGGCGACCAGCAGAAGGCCGAAGACGAGCTCCAGAAGCTCAACACCGAGGGCAATACCTTGGTGAAACAGTTCAATGATCTCAAGGAGCAGGCGAACAACCCGACTCTTTCCAGCGACGCCAAGACCAAGGCCCAGCAGGATCTTGAGACCAAGGGCCAGGAGATTCAGCGCAAGCAGAACGAAGTGAACGCCTTCCGTGCGAACACTCAGCGCTCGCTCCAGCAGCGCATCAATAATTTCAAGCAGTTCCTCCTCGAGGAAATCAGCAAGATCGCTGTCGAAATCGCCAAGAAGAAGGGTGCCACCCTCCTTGTCGACAAGTCGGGCCCGACCCTCATCGGCCTGCCCAGTCTTCTCTACTTTGATCCCGCCTACGACATCACGGAAGACGTCTCCAAGGAGATCAATAAGGACCGTCCGGCCGGCTCCACTGCTTCGTCGACCTCTTCGACCCCGGCGGCCAAGCCCGCGGCTTCCGGCGACGCCCCCTCGGTTTCCTTCCCTGGTTCCAAGAAGTAATTCACCGGCTCTCGTTTGATTTCCCGCCCTGCTCCTTTCCGGAGCAGGGTTTTTTTATGCCGTTGATCGTCGGCCATTGCCACGGTCCGGCGCACCGCCCACCGTTTTTTCGTATGCAGCTCGCCTTCAGCGCCGCCGAGATTGCGGCTATTGTCCAACCCCTTTCCATCAAAGGCACGACCGACGCGACGGTGCGCGGTATCGCCGCCCTCGGCCTTGCCCAAGCGGGAGACCTCTCGTTTTTGGGAAATCCCAAATACAAGACGGAGGTCGCCACCAGTGCGGCTTCCATCGTCCTGCTGCCGCCCGATTACGCCGGGGAGCCCTCCATTGGTCAGCAATTTCTCTTCGTTCAAAAACCCTCCGTTGCGCTGGCCCGTCTTTGCACCCGGATCGAACAGCTGCTCTGGCCCAAACCCGTTCCCGGCATTCACCCGACTGCGGTGATCGCTCCCGGCGCACGGGTCGCTGCCACCGCGACCGTCGGACCGCTCTGTGTGATCGAGGAGGGCGCCGTGATCGGCGAGCGCACCCATGTCCAGGCCCAGGCGTTCATCGGCCGCAATGCCCATATCGGTGCCGATTGCTGGTTGATGCCGCGCGTCACGATCGCCACGGAGTGCGTCATCAAAGACCGGGTGAGACTGCAGCCTGGCGTGATCATCGGTTCGGACGGTTTCGGCTACGAATTCGTCCAAGGCCGCCATGAAAAAGTCCCTCAGGTCGGCAACGTGGTGATCGAAAATGACGTTGAGATCGGCGCCAACAGCACCTTCGACCGTGCACGCTTCAGTCAGACCGTGGTGGGGGAGGGCACCAAAATCGACAACCTGGTGCAGATCGCGCACAATGTGGTGATCGGAAAGCATTGCCTTATTTGTGCCCAGGCAGGCATCTCCGGCAGCACCACGATCGAGGACTATGTGGTCCTCGGCGGCCAGGCGGGTGTCGCCGGCCACCTCAGAATCGGCAAAGGTGCAAAAGCCGATGGCCAGACAGGGATCAACTCCGACATCGAGCCCGGCAGTTTCGTCAAAGGTTCTCCCTGCATGCCCTATAACTTTGAGCAGCGCTTCAACGTTCTTAAAAAGAAGCTGCCCGACCTCTTCAAGCGGGTCGACGCCCTCGAGACGGTGGCGGAAGAACTAAAAAAGTCTTCCGCCTCGTAACATTCCTGACACGATCCGCCCCTTCCACATGAGCTCGCCTCGCCTTAAGGTCTTCTCCGGTAATTCCAATCGCCCTCTCGCCGAGGAGATTTGCCAGCACATCGGGATGCCTTTGGGGGAGGCCACCGTGACCAGTTTCCCCGACGGGGAGTCATTCGTGAAGATCAACGAGAACGTGCGCGGCCATGATGTCTACATCATCCAGCCGACCTGCACGCCGACCAACCAGTCGTTGATGGAGCTGCTCATCATGATCGACGCGGCCGCCAATCGTATTCTCACGATGGACCTGCACTCGCAGCAGATCCAGGGCTTCTTCGATATTCCGGTCGACCACCTCTTCGCATCGCCTGTTTTCTTTAAATACCTCGAGCAGTTCCGCGGCGACAACATGGTGGTCGTCTCCCCCGACGTCGGTGGCATGAAGATGGCCGCGGCTTACGCCGGCATCCTTGGCGCGCAGCTCGGCATGGTCTGGAAAAAACGCACCAACGCGACGACCGTGGAAACGGTGAACGTCGTGGGTGACGTTGCCGGCAAAGACGTGCTCCTCGTTGACGATATCACCGAAACCGCGGGCACCCTTGCCAATGCCGCCAAGATCATGCGCGACAGCGGAGCTCTGAGCGTGCGCGCGGCTGTCAGCCACGCGTTGCTCAGTCCTGTTGCTTACGAACGCCTCGCTTTGGGACACATTGATGAGCTCATCACGACCAATTCCGTTCCGATTGAAACGCGCGGCCTGCCCATCCGGGTGTTGAGCATCGCCAACCTCATGGCCGAGGCGATCGTGCGGATTAATAATAACGAGAGCGTCACGAGCCTGTTTAAAATCAAGGGCTTCTAAGGTGCGGCAGGCGGTGGGCGAGAGACGGCAGGCGCATTACTGACGGGAGATATCCAGTGGCTTGGCCTCGGGCGGGTGCCTCTTTGGATCAAGGACTTGCGGTGGAACAATTCACCGTTTGGTTTTGTCGTGAACCCGCCCATGAAAACCAAGTTCTTATCCCGTGCTTTGGTCGTTTTGATGACGGCCTCGTTGTTCTCCATCGGCTGTGCGCAGGAAAAACCCTCCGCGCCAAAGCCCGACATCAAATTCGACAGTTCATCCATCGGTGAAGGCTCCGGACGCCTGGTCACCAGTTATGCGGATGTGGTCGAGCCGGTGCAAAAGGCCGTCGTCTCGGTTTATTCGACGAAGATTGTTCGTGAACGCCTGCGAGTGGATCCGTTTTTCCGCCAGTTTTTTGGTGATCGTATTCCTGAGCGGGAATCCAAGCAACAGGGCTTGGGCTCGGGCGTGATCGTTTCGCCCAATGGTTACATCCTCACCAATAATCACGTCGTTGCCGACGCGGACGAACTCAAGGTCCTCCTCTCAGACGGACGCGAACTGATCGCGAAGGTGATCGGCACCGACGAAAAGACCGATGTCGCCGTAATCAAAATCGACGCCGAAAACCTGCCCATTCTCACGCTCGCCGACAGCGATAAATTGCGCGTGGGCGATATCGTCTTTGCGGTGGGTAATCCCCTCGGCGTGGGCCAGACGGTGACCATGGGGATTGTTTCGGCCACGGGTCGCAACGACGTGGGCATTCTCGCCAACGACCAGATCGGTGGCTACGAGAATTTCATCCAGACCGACGCAGCCATCAATCAAGGTAACTCCGGGGGGGCGTTGGTGGACGCCAAGGGCCGCCTTGTCGGATTGAATAGCGCGATCCTCTCATCGGCCTCGGGCGGTAATATCGGGATTGGTTTCGCCGTCCCGACCAATCTCGCTGTCTCTATCCTTAACAGCCTGGTCGCCACGGGCAAAGTTCAGCGTGGTTACCTCGGGGTGGCCGGCCAGAACCTCGATCCAAAGCTGGCGGAGAGTCTCGGGGTTAATCGTGGAACCAAGGGCGTCGCCATTAGTGATGTCGTCAAGGATTCGCCCGCCGCGAAGGCCGGACTCAAGCGCAACGACATTATCGTCAAGATCGACAATCGCGCGGTGGATTCTCAACTCGCGCTTCGTCTTATCGTCGCACAAATCGTCCCCGATACCGAGGTCAACGTGACCGTCCTTCGCGAGGGCAAGGAGAAGAATTTCAAGGTGAAGGTGGGCAGCCTTGACGAACAATCCGGCGCCTCCGACGAGATCATCCCCGGCGTCACGGTGAAGACGCTGGATGACGAACTCCGCACCCAGTTCAAACTCGACAAGCGCGTCGAAGGCGGGGTGGTGATCACCGCGATCGATGACAATTCACCTTACGCGGACATCCTTGTCCCTGGCCTTGTCATCGTGGAAATCAACCGCCGGCCGGTGACTGACGTCGAAAGTGCCGCCGCAGCGATCAAGCCCGGACTCAACGCGCTGCTTGTGCAGTATCGCGGTGTGCTGCGTTACGTGACGATCAACGTGAAGTGATTTGGGTGGCATGGGCATCTTGTCCATGATCCGCTCTTCGACCCAACAAAAAGGCCGCGCTGAAAAGCGCGGCCTTTTTGTTGGTGGGACTTGGGTAGGCGCGGACTCCGCTCCGCGCTTTCGGTCAGGCGGTGAACGGAGTCACCGCCCTACCTTCTGACTCAGTTCAACGTCACACCCTTCGCCTTGGCGGCGCGCAGGAGGGCGTCGGCCATGTCGGAGGGTGTGGCGGCGACTTCGATCCCGCATTCCTTGAAGACGGCGATCTTGGCGGCGGCGGTATCCTCCACGCCACCGACAATCGCACCGGCGTGGCCCATGCGGCGGCCGGCGGGAGCCGTGGCGCCCGCGATGAAGCCGGCGACCGGCTTTTTGCAGTTGGCCTTGATCCAGCGGGCCGCCTCGACCTCGGCATTGCCGCCGATTTCGCCGATGAGAATGATCCCCTTGGTGTCAGGATCCGCGTTGAAGAGCTTGATGATATCGAGGTGGCTGGTTCCGTTGACCGGATCGCCGCCGATGCCGACGGAGGTCGACTGGCCAAGACCTTTCGAGGTGATTTGGAAAACGGCCTCGTAGGTGAGGGTGCCGGAGCGGGAGACGACGCCAACATGGCCTTTTTTGTGAATGTAACCCGGGGCGATGCCGATGCGGCAGCCGCCTTTGGAGCCTTCACCGGTGCCGGGAGTCACGAGGCCCGGGCAGTTGGGACCGATGAGGCAGGTTTTCGCGCCGGACATGGCGCGCTTCACGCGGATCATGTCCTTGATCGGAATGCCTTCGGTGATGCAGACGGCGAGGTCGAGACCGGCATCAACACATTCGAGGATGGCGTCGCCCGCAAAGGGCGGCGGCACAAAGATGGTTGAAACGGTCGCGCCGGTGGCGGCGGCAGCTTCGGCGACGGTGTTGAAGATGGGCACTTTTTTGCCGCCGTGTTCAAACGACTGGCCGCCTTTGCCCGGGGTGACGCCGGCCACGACTTGTGTGCCGTAGTCAAGGGAGAGCTGGGCGTGTTTGCCTCCGAAGGCACCCGTGATGCCCTGGATCATGATCTTGGTTTCGGGAGTGATGAGAATGGACATTTTTTTAAAGCTTAGAGCTAAGAGCTGAGAGTCTAGAGCAAGAATTGAGGAAAGGGCTGTGAGTAGGATCGAGAGATTCTGGCTCTGGACTCTAGACTCTCAGCTCTGGACTCTGGTGGCGTTACGCGACCAGCTTCACGATCTTCTGCGCGGCGTCGGCCATCGTGTCGCCGGAGACGAGCGCGAGGCCCGAAGCGGCGAGGGTGGCCTTGCCGGCGGCGACATTGTTGCCTTCGAGGCGGACGACGAGCGGGAGCTTGAGGCCGACTTCCTTGACGGCTTCGACAATGCCCTCGGCGATGACGTTGCAGTCCATGATGCCGCCAAAAATGTTCACGAAGATGCCCTTCACGTTGGCATCGCCGAGAATGATCTTGAAGGCCGCGACGACCTTTTCCTTTGAGGCGCCGCCGCCCACATCGAGGAAGTTGGCGGGATTGCCGCCGTAGTGCTTGATGATGTCCATCGTGCTCATCGCGAGGCCGGCACCATTGACGAGGCAGGCGATGTTTCCGTCGAGGGCGATGTAGGCGAGGTCGTATTTGGATGCCTCAATTTCCTTGGGGTCTTCCTCGTTCAGATCGCGGAGAGCGACGATCTCGGGATGGCGGAAGAGGGCGTTGGAATCGAAGGAGACCTTGGCATCGAGTGCGAGGACCTTGTCGTCAGGGGTGGTGATAAGGGGGTTGACCTCGACCATGGCGGCGTCGGTTTCCCAGAAAAACGTGTAGAGCGCACGGATGAGCTTGGCGGCGTTCTTTGACTCGGTGGCGTTGAGGCCGAGCTTGAAAATGAGTTCGCGCACTTGGAAGTCGGCGATGCCGTAGGCGGGATCGACGAAGATCTTGAAGATCTTCTCCGGCGTATCATGGGCGACAGTCTCGATGTCCACACCGCCCTCGGTCGAGGCGACGATCACGGGCTTCGACGTGGCGCGGTCGAGAAGGATGGCGAGGTAGTATTCTTTTTTGATATCGCTCGCCTGGGTGAAATAGATCGTCTGGACCTTGCGACCGGCGGGGCCGGTCTGGATCGTGACGAGCGTGTTGTTGAACATTTTTTTCGCGTAATCGAGGGCGTCGGCCTTGGTCTTGGCGAATTTGACACCGCCCTTGAATCCATCGGTGAAGGTGCCCTTGCCGCGACCACCTGCGTGGATCTGGGACTTCACGACGACGGGGGCGTCGGGGAGTTGTGCAAGCGCAGACTCGAAGTCAGCGGGGGATTTGGCGGCGACACCTTTCGGAACGGGGACTCCGAACTTCTCAAAGAGCGCCTTGGCCTGATACTCGTGGATGTTCATGGGAACCCAAG
>JAQSWS010000156.1 GCA_029266495.1 Rariglobus sp.
CCGAAAATCCAAACTCAAAACGCGCCTCCTGGGGCACCCACGCCGTGCGTCGCGCCCGCTCCATGATCGCGATCCCGTTCACCGGCTGTCCCGTCCAGCCCACCTCGCCCGTGGTGACCGGCAGCAGCCCCGCCGCCGCCTGCAACAATGTTGATTTTCCGGAGCCGTTGGGCCCGACCAGCCCGACCAGCGCCCCCGAGGGAATTTCCAGGCTCACGTCCGCCAGCCGGCCCGCCACCGTGATGTTTTTTAAGGACAGTGCGTTCATGCTCGTTTCCTCAGCAGCCAAAGAAAAAACGGCCCGCCAATCAGCGCGGTGACGATGCCCAGCCGCAACCCGCCGGCCATGCGACCGGCCAGATCGCAACTCAACACAAACACCGCGCCGCCCGTCAGACACAACGGCACCAGCCGCCGATGCTCCGGCCCGACCAGGAGGCGCAGCGCATGCGGCACCACCAGTCCGACAAAACCCACGATCCCCGCCACCGCCGTCGCCGTCGCCGCCAGCACCGTCGCCAGCACCAGCAATTTTCTCCGCAATCTCTTCACGTCGACACCAAGACTTTGCGCCTCCGTCTCACCCAGGCTGAGCAAATCCATCTGCCGCCCGAGTGGCCAGAGCAACGCCGCCGCCGCCACGATGGGCAGCGCCGCGAGGACATGCAGCCAGCTGCGATCCTCCAGCCCGCCGAGCAACCAGAACAACAACTGCGCGTTGCGCTCCCACAACGCCACGCCATGGGAAAGTTGGTAGCTCGTCACCGCGCCCAGCAGCGCGTTCAACGCCACGCCCGCGAGCAACAGCCGCTCGCTGCTCGCCCCGCGTTTGGCGAGCGCCAGCACCGCGAGCGTCGCCGCGACCGCGCCAGCCACCGCCGCCAGCGGCAGCACCCACAACGCCACCACCGTCCAGCCGAAGACGATCGCCGACACCGCGCCCGCCGCCGCGCCGCTGCTCACGCCCAGCAGATCCGGGCTCGCCAGGCTGTTTCGAAAATACGCCTGCATCACCAACCCTCCCGCGGAAAGCGCCGCGCCGACCAAAATGCCCGTGATCACCCGCGGCAGACGCAGTTGAAACAAAACGGTGCGCGCAAGCTCGTCGGTGTTGTTCAGGCCGGCCCACAATTGCGCGGGCGACAACGTGAGCTCGCCCCAGGCCAGCGACACGAACACCAGCGCGACGAGCACCCCCGCAAGCACCGGCAGCACCCAGGCATGCGAAAATCTGCGCGCGTTCATTTCATCGCCTCCGGGTGCAACCCGCGCGCCAGCCGTTCATACGCCTCGATCCGATGATGCGACACGGTCGCCAGCAAGGCCGACGGCAGCACGATCGCGCGACCTTTGCGCACCGCGTCAATATGACGGTAGGGCAAAATTTCCCTCAGGGGCGCAAGCGCCGCCTCGGTCGTGCCATCCCCGCCAAGCACCACCGCGTCAATCGGCCAGACCAGCATCTTTTCCGAGGGCTCGGGCGCGACCCCGCGCATTCCGCCAAGCGTGGTCGCAAGGTTTTCCGCACCGGCGTGGTCGCACAAGTCCTGGAAGGTCGTGCCCGCGCCCGAAAGCAGTCCATAGGTCGAGGCGTTCACGACCCGCACCGGCTTTACGCCTTTTAATTTCTCTTTGAGCACCGCCATGCGGGTCTCGCAGGCGGCGATGAGTTCCTCCGCCCGCGCCTCGCGGCCAAGCTCCCGCCCAAGGGTGCGCAAGTTCCCATAAACATCCGCCAGCGTCGCATAACGGTCGAAAATAATTACACGCACTCCCGTCTTGCGCACCTGCGCAACCAGTTCGGAACGACTGTAATCGGCAAAGAGCACCAGGGTCGGGCGATGACGCAGGATCGCTTCACTGTCGCCCATCGAAATGCTCGGGTAGGCTTTCGCCTCGGCCGCTACCGGCGAAAACTCCGGTGACGTCGAGATATGGCTGAGCGCCGCGATTTGTTCCGGTCTGGCCAGCGCCAGCAAAAGCTCATCCGTCCCCACCGTTTGCGAGACCACGCGCGCCGCCGGCGCG
This sequence comes from Rariglobus sp., assembly GCA_029266495.1. GTDB lineage: Bacteria > Verrucomicrobiota > Verrucomicrobiia > Opitutales > Opitutaceae > Rariglobus. The sequence continues at coordinate 2,029 of JAQSWS010000156.1, forward strand.
GCATGCGCGAGGCCCGACGTCAGGCAAAGGAGGATGAATAGCCGGAACATGGTGGGTTAGAACCGCCACTCTGCACCGGCAAAGGCCCCGATGCCAAGCGAAGGGAATCCGTTCACCGCCGCATAATCCTCGTCAAAGAGGTTTTCCACGCGCGCCTTCAACGTCAGCCGGTCGTTGACCGCCCATGCCGCATAAATGCGGGCCACGACGTAATCCTCGCCCTCGGTGCGGGCGCCAAACGGAGAGGCGGAGTCAATATCCTCGGAATCCGCCGCGAATGTCGCGCCTGCACCCGCCGAAAAACCACCGCCAAAATCGTTCCAGATGTCGATTGTGGCCGCATGGCGCGGACGGCGGAGCAGCCGCTGGTCCGCCGAGCGATCCAGCGCATCCGTATAGGTGTAGGTGCCGCTCGCCAGCAGGGTCCGCGTGAGCCACAGCTCGGCGGAAAACTCAACTCCCTTGGAGAGCGCCTTGCCGACATTCTCCGACGTAAAAAACGCCGGCGCTCCCGGAACGAAGACAAACCCGTTGATAAGGTTTTTATAGTCGTTGCGGAAATACGTCACGCTGATCGTCCCACGCTGGTTCGGCAGCGAATAATCCAGACCCAGGTCCCAGCCACGCGCCTCCTCGGGATCGAGATCGGGATTGCCGATGTAATCGCCAAAAAACGGATCCGGCGCGAAACCGTAGAGTTCGAGGAAGCTCGGGGCGCGAAAGCCCGTGCCATAGCTGCCGCGCAGCTTGAGCCGCTCGGGCACCGCCTGCCACGCGGCCGTTGCGCGACCCGTGGTATGCCCGCCAAAACTGTCGAGCTGGTCGTGACGCACCCCCGCGGTGAAGAACAACCGGTCCACCGGCGTCCATTCGTCCTGCACGAAGACCGCGCCATCGAGGGTGTGGGCCGACGGCGAGCCGAACCCGTCGTTATTGAAATGCTGCCATTCGCCCGTCCCGCCGAACGTGATGCGATGCGTATCCACTCCCGAATACGAAGCCTGTGCGTCGAGCACCCCGCGATGCGTGGTGGTGCGCGCCTTGGACGGGGCGGAGGGATCCTCCGACACCAGTTCGCGATTCTGTCCGCCAAAGGTCACGCGTCCGCTCCAATCATTCGAAGGCGTGAATTCCGCGAACACCGTCGCGAGTGCGTTGGTCTCACGTTCCTCATTGTCGGGATCATTCGCGCCAAACCCGACGTTCGCTCCCGGCGATCCATAGACACCGCGCACGGCGCGCACGGTGCCACCCACGATCACCGCATCGTTGATGCGATGATCGACGCGCGCCGCCGCGGTGATGCTTTCAAAGTCATTATTTTCACGGTCATTCTGCGTGGTGAGGCCGGTGACCGAGGCATTGTAGGCGTTGGCTCCCGTCTCGCCCTGCGCGGACAGCGTCGAACGAAACGTGTTGAACGAACCCGCCTCCGCAAAAACCGCCTCCGAAGGCGTGCCGCTGCCGCGTTGCATGCCGATCGTGACCACGCCGCCGATCGCATCGGCGCCATAGATGGTGCTCTGCGGGCCGCGCACCACCTCGATGCGATCCGTGCTCATCGGGGCCGCGCCGCCGACAAAATTGCCATACAGCGCGTTCGAATCGCTGGCCCGGATGCCATCGATGAGAAACAACGACTGGGTCGAGGCCGCGCCACGGATGAACAGCGACGTGAAGCCACCGGTCGCCCCCGTCTGGATCGGCGTGCCGGCCGCGCCGTTCAGCGCGGCGGATAACGAGGTCGCCTGACGGCGCGCCACGTCTTCGGGCGTGATCACCGTGACCGCGCTGCCGATCTGGTTGATGGGAACCGGCGTGCGCGTCGCGGATACCACGACGGGGTCGAGCACCATGGGATCGCCGGCGGATACGTCGGCGCGAAGGGAAACGAGCGGCGCCGCCAAGGCGCACGCGACGAGAAAGCGGCCCGTGATGCGGGCGCGCGAAGGAGTTTTCATTGAGGAGGTCTGCTATTGTCTAAGGCAAGAGCAGGCCCCTTCCGAAATCGTGGCCGGGGTCGCTGACCCCGCTCCGCCATTCCGAAAAAAGCAGCTACTCTCACGCTTCATTTTTGCGATGAAGGATGCGAACCGGTGCGCGCAATCGCGCCGGCCGCGTGAGTCTCCGCAAAGTGGGTGTTCGGACTCCGCATGTCTCGCCCGACGCTTTCACGTCGTGCGTCCTCACCCCTCGCCTTCACCGGATGCTACCCCGATTGGCTTTGGACCCGTGCGCCTGGCACGGGCTGTGGGTTTGGTTTGATGCGATACCGCAGCGCAACTGTGGCCGGTTTTCACGGCCTTCCCCGTCTCTGCAAAGTTTGGAAAAAGAACCCAGGCGAAGGCGCAACCTGCGCACCGCTTCGCATCAAATCAAGCCCCAATCCTTAAAACATATCAACGCATTCGAATATGAAGATATGTTTCTTGCCAAATGGGGCGTCGTTGCATTCCCTTTTCCGCGCTAAACCCTCTTTCACCATGTCGTCCGCCTCACCCAAAATGTCCGCCGCTGAAACCGCTCTCCGCCAACTCCTGGCCGAGCGCGTCGCCATCATCGACGGAGCGATGGGCACGACCATCCGCACCTACAACATCACCGAGGA
>JAQSWS010000079.1 GCA_029266495.1 Rariglobus sp.
TGCTCAGTGATAAAATCGCGGTTCCTCCAGCAACTCCTCTTTTGGCTCATATTCGATCGAACCCAAATCTGTTGGAGCGTGTAACGTCTAATGATCTAACTGGAAAGTTAGGTAGATATATGACGAGCGATATCTTTGATTTCAGCTTAGCGATGAAATTATCGATGGAGTTGCTTGAGGAACGCGTTAAGACTGAATGCGAAGTATGAGCGACAAGAGTGGGGGGTGTAAGGGGTCGGGGCGTTGTTTGTTGATTCACATGTGCGGCAAGCCGACGGGATAATCATCAAGGCGGACAGGTCGGAGCTGGTTGATGCTTTTGCTCTTCGCTCGTTACGAATGATAGGATTTAAATCGCAGAAGGCCTTCATTTCGATTTGATCGGGCGCATGTCTATCTTTCGTGAACCGCATGAGTATGTCGGCTTTGCGGGACGGCAGCGGCGAGATACTGCGCTTCATGTCCTTGAGGGATTCTTGCACGGCATTCACCTTGATCATGTCATCAATCCCAAGGAACATCGAGAACTGCGCGATTGGATTACTTCGCACGAGAGGCTTGGAGCAAAAGACCTAGCCTTTCGTGAGCTACTGAACACCCTTCAGGTGGCCATTGCCGACGGGCGATTGGAACCGCACGAAGTGGAGGACTTGCGCGAGTTATGTGCCCGCGCCAAATCCAGCAGTCCCTATTACGAGCCGGTTACGCATGTAATTCAGGAGCTTCACGGTCTTCTTCATGGAGTGGTTGCCGATCTGGAGCTCAATCGGGATGAGCTAGACGGCCTTCAGGATTGGATCGATAGCTACACGCATTTTCGGAACGTGTGGCCGATAGGTGACGTTGAAAGTGTGATCGTCCACGTTCTTAAGGATGGGAAGATCGACGAAGCCGAGCACCGCACCATGCTCCATTTTTTTGCCGAGTTTGCCAACCTATCGATAAATACCACGATTCGAGGCGGTTTGCCGACGCTGTTGCCGACCGATCTTAAAATCAGCGCGGTCTGTGCGGTGGATCCTTCGCTGGAGTTCGGTGAGCGCGTCTTCTGCGTTACCGGTGCTTCCAGTAAGGGGCCCAGAACTGTTTTCGCTGACCCTGTGACTTCGCGGGGCGGCGTGTTCATCGACACCATCCGCAACGATCTAGATTACTTGATCATTGGAGACGAAGGAAATCCTTGTTGGGCCTTTGCCTGCTATGGTCGCAAAGTAGAGAAAGCAGTTGAGATGCGTCGTAATGGACACCGATTACAGCTGGTCCATGAACGTGATTTTTGGGACGCCGTTCGGTAATTTGATTATTCTATATGGCTATGTTTATTGAGATGTCCCGAGATGCTGATCATGGCGGCAAGGGCTGGGGATTTTCTACATGTCTTTGGGCGCCGATAAAAAAGGAAAACGGGGCTCAGTGGCCATTTTGGAGTAAGGTTAGGCAGGTATTGCCCGGGGATGTGGTTTTACATCTAAAGGGTATTCCGCCAAATGCTCATTTTACGGGATTTTCTGTTGTGGCCAGTGCTGGTTATAAAACAGAAAGCCGTCCGCCAATCTTAGGACAGTGGGCATTTTCTAAGGAGTTTTTCCGCAGTGATCTAACGGACTACATGCCTTTCCCGATGCCAATTTCACTGAAATCGATTTTTTCGACGCGAAAAGAAGAGCTAAGTGAGTATTTTATAGAAAATAAAACGCGATCTGTGCGTAAAAATATATTTTACGTTATACAGTCTGCTCGCCTGCAGTGTCTAAATGGCGCGTATCTATCGGAATTGGATGAACAGCTCGCCGGTATTATCCTTGGATCCGATTTTTCGGAGGAAAGTGAAGTGCGTTCTCAGGATGTTTCAGTCGAAACGGCTCATGTGATCAGATCAGTTAAAGCACGAATTGGTCAGAAAAAATTTTCTGATCTTATTAAGAGCAATTATGGCTCGAAATGTTGTTTTCCTGGCTGCGATGTCACTGACGCTGATTTTTTAGTGGGAGCGCATATTGCTCGTTGGGCTGATCGTATTGATCTTCGTGGCCGTGCAGACAATGGGCTTTGTCTTTGCCTCATGCACGATAAAGCATTCGAGAAAGGATTTTTCACCATTGACGAGAATCTTAATGTGAAAATTTCCGAGGTGCAGGAAAGTGGCCAATGGTGCATGCGTGAAGTCGCGCCCTATGTAGTAAACGGATTTCGACTGGCAGTATCGCTCCTTCACTTGACGCATTGAGCGAGCATTGGAAGCGGATAAACAACGGGTATTAACCGAGCGGAGGTGGCCTAAGGAGGTGAGCGTAAGGGGAGTTGAGCCTAAGGGAGTTGAGCCTAAGGGGTCGGGAGTTGAGCCTAAGGGGTCGGGGCGTTTTTCGTCACTTTAGCCCGTCGGCGAAGCAAAAGGGTCGAATCGCTGATTGTTGACCTTTAAGTCTCAAACATGAACGAACCTCGCTGGTGTGATTTCGAACGTTTGGAAGCATTGGTTGTAGGTCAGTTCAAGGAAGAGGCGGGCGGCGTTCACGGGGTTTCGCATTGGCGACGGGTTGAGCAGCATGGGCTGTGGCTCGCCAGTCGGACCGATGTCGATGTCTTGGTGGTCCGCTTATTCGCGTGGTTTCACGATTCCAAGCGGGAGAACGACTACACCGATCCCGATCATGGGAAGCGAGGGGCGGAGTTCGCGCGTTCTCTGCGCGGTCAGCTTTTCGATCTGGATGATGACGCGATGGAGAAGCTGGTCTATGCCTGCACGTGGCACACGGGCCGGGATTTCACCGACGACCTGACCATCGGCGCGTGCTGGGATGCGGACCGTTTGGACTTGGGCCGCGTCGGCGTGATCCCGTCTCCCGACTTCATGAACACACCCTTCGGCCGCGAAGTCGCGAAGCTTCGCGCTCTTTGATTTTTCTTAGGGAAAAGCCAAACAGTCAGGCCTGCTTTGTTGATTTTGTAAGTGTCGGTTCATAAATAAATAGAGATTTAACGTTGCGCGCTGCTGTGATTGATTTCGTTAGTTTGATTCGAAGCGACAGTAGCTTACCCACATGCAACATTATGGATCACGTCAAAGGGCAGCTTCGTATGCGCGTTTAGAGCGTGAGGAACAAAGACGTCAAAAGGAGCAGGCACGCCAAGAAAAGGAATATGCCAAGCTTAGTCAGCAAGAGCAGGCCCGATTGGAAGTTCAGGAAGACGAGAGGCGAATTGTCGGGTTGTATTCAATTCACACTATATGCGCTGCGGATGTTGATTGGCTTCAGTTGGCCAGTGCACTTTGCCCTATTTGCCCGAGTGTCTTTGCAAAAGAAGTAAGGCAGGTGTGGCGTTCCAGACGAGTAAGCAAACCGTTGGTGCCACCTCCAATGTTGCCAGATATAATTCTTTCTCGCCCCGATCATCCTGAGAAGTTGGTATTCGAAGAGAACTACAAGGAATGGATGGATAGGAAATCCCTTGCTGAAAAGGTGCTCGCTGGCGACGAGGATGCCTACGGGGATGCGCTAGATGAATTCAGTCTACTGCATGAAGTCGCCAAACTCGGGTTAAGTATCGAATTCATCGTTCATGCTCCGGGAAGAGTGCAGGTGGTCGTAAAATCGAACAGCAGTGAGGCGATTCCTGCAGACTACAAAGTTCTCACGGCTTCTGGAAAAGTATCCGTGAAGGCGCAGCCCAAGGCCCGCTTCCAAGAAATATACCAAGATCATGTTTGCAGTGGGCTTTTACGCGTTGCCCGCGAGCTGTTCGCTGTTTTGCCGATCGATACTCTTTTGATTCATGCACATGTCCCGATCTACGACCTAACAGCGGGGAAGGAGCTCACGAAGCCGATCTACTCGGCACTCATTCCTCGGTCGGGTTTGGGGCGGCTTAATTTCCAGCATCTCGATCCATCCAATGCCATTGAAAGCTTCCAGCATCGTGGCGACTTCAAGGCATCTCGTAAGGCCAGAGCGTTTCAGCCCATCACTCCATTAACGTTCGGGGATCTCTCGATTGCGGGCGATGGCTCTCCATCACTCGATGATCTGCGCGGTCAAGTTGCCTCCCTTCGCGAGGCTATCGATTCAATTTTAAATCCTGCGGGAGCCAAATAATCTTATGAATCCGTTCCTTGCCGCAGTCGTAGTTGTTTTGTCGGCTCTCTATATCGCTTCGCTCGTTCAAGGGCGCATTCTTCGCCGGAAACTGGCCAAGGCAGCTGAGGATGCTATCGCTGCGCGTAAGCAATTTGAAGATGCAGGGACGGAGCTAGTCGTGAATGCCGAAAAAGCATCAGCGGAATTCCAGAGAACTGTAGCAGCCGATGCTGAAGCTCAGCAGTTGGAGAACGAGCGTATCCGGTTACATTACCAAGCGGAGGCTGCTCGCGTAGGAGTCGAATTAGCCGCGAGTGCTCAAAAAGCACTGGAAGAGGCCGAAAAGGCGCTCTCTGCTGAAGCTGAGGCGCAGCGACTGGAAAACGATCGGATCCGGCAGCATTATCAGGCTGAAGCCAGTCGGGTTTATGCGGAGATCAGTGCGACCTTGGCGGAAACTCGTGTTAAATTGAGCATCTTGGAAAAGGTCCAAGGTCTGGCCCAAGACGAAGCAGCGGTTCGGGCGACTCTTTCAATCGCCGTGAAAGAGGCTGAGGATCTCAGGACGCAAGCGGTCGCATTATTGGCCGAAGCTAAATCTCGCTCCTCTGCTGAGCGGAGCGCGGCAGTGGAGAAGGCGCGTGAAATTCGCCAGCACGCGGACGTTTTGCTTTATCAGGCCAACGCCCAATCCAGCCGGATATTGGAAGAGGCACATAAGAAGGCGTTGGAAATCGGTGGAGACGGATACCTCGCGTTGCGCGAGAAGGTGCATCTAGAGGAGGCGGTCATAGCCATTCGCAACATCATCGAAGGTTATGGGGATAAATACATCGTTCCTACGCATTCCTTGATTGATGATTTAGCTGCCGACTTTGGGCACACCGAGGCAGGCAAAGAGCTGGCTACCGCCAGGGATCAAGTTCGTCGAATGGTAGCGCAGGGACTGGCTGCACAGTGTGATTACGTTGAAACGATTCGTCGGGACACCGCGGTTCGCTTTGTTACGGATGCTTTCAATGGGCGGGTTGAGTCGATCCTAGGAGAGGCCAAGCACGATAATTATGGCACACTCGCTCAAGAACTCCGTGATGCGTTCAACTTGGTGAATCTCAACGGCGAAGCATTCCGAAATGCTCGTATTACACCTTCGTTTTTAGATGCGAGGTTGGCGGAACTCAAATGGACCGTAATCGTCCGAGAGCTCAAGCTGAAGGAGCTGGAGGAGCAGCGTCGTATCCGTGAGCAGATACGGGAAGAGGAGAAAGCACGCAAAGAGTATGAAAAGGCAATGCGTGATGCGCAGCGTGAAGAGGACATTATCCGTGAAGCGTTCGAGAAGGCCCGCCACGAAGCCGAGGCTGCATCGGCAGAGCAGCGCGCGCTTCTGGAGCTACAGATGGCTGAACTGTCAGAGCGACTGGCTGCGGCCGAAGCCAAAAACCAAAGAGCGCTCTCGATGGCGCAGCAGACGCGTAAAGGAAACGTCTACATCATTTCTAATGTTGGTTCATTTGGGGAGGGCATGTTGTCGGGCCTCCGCATTAACCAGGTGAATCTTCGAAAGGAGTTCTTCCGCGTGCCGCTTGATGACATCCGTAATTTCATCACAGAGCGAAAAATTGAAGCTGCCTTCACCTTGACGGCCGATGCGCACGAGTATCGTGAATCGCAGGTGATCAGTAAAATGACACCGGCCCAACGCGATCAATACCGTATGAGTCGACTGGCCTCTATGGCTGAGTAATCAACAGGCGGAACAGGCAAAAGGGGCGGGATGGTTTTTTGTCATTTCTCCTTCTCGGGTCGAGGCACGAAATCGGATGGATGATGGTCTTGGCGACGTGCGATTCCGTCATCGAGACCGCCCGAGCGGACTTACGTCATCCATGTCGGAGATTTACAAAGCAGAGACCCGTGCGCAGTCCTATCGAAATGATCAACTCTGGGACGGAGAACGCGCGTGGATTCAATGGCAAGGTTGCCTTGGTAATCGGTGGAGCCTCTGGAATGGGCAATGCCACCGTGCGGTTGCTCGCCAAGGCGGGATGCCGGACGCATGTGTTGGATATCCAACATACCGCGGATGGCGCGTTCCAATCTTGCGATGTCCGAGACTACCAACAGGTCCGTCAATGCGTCCAAAACGTGGTGGAGAAGGAGGGTCGGATTGATCTGCTATTCTTCGCCGCGGGGGTTCATCTGTTCGCCGACATCGAGGCCACCAGCATCGATGAATTTGAGCGTGTTTTATCCGTCAACCTGAAGGGGCCTTTTTACGCCTTAAAGGAAGTGCTCCCTATCATGAGAAAACAGCGCTACGGCAACGTAGTCCTCATGGGATCGGACCAAGTGTTTATTGGCAAGGGGTGCAGCACGGCGTATGGGATGAGCAAGGCCGCTTTGGGTCAGCTGACCAAAAGCACCGCGATCGACTACGCTCCCCACAACGTAAGGATCAACTGCATCTGCCCAGGGACCATTGATACCCCGATGCTCACGCCCTCGGTCGAGCGGTTTCATCAGACGAGTGGCATACCTATAGAGGAGATCTATGACATGCTGCGAAAGGGCCAGCCGATCCAACGGCTCGGAACGCCCGAAGAGATCGGCCGGGCCGTCATGTTCCTGTTGTCCGATGATTGTCCGTTTATGACCGGCGCGTTGCTCAGCGCCGACGGCGGCTATACCTGCCAGTAAGCGAGTAGGCAAACGTTCGGAAGGGCGGAGGGCAGAACTCGGGTTCTCCAGGATCGAACCTCCGTCATGCTCACTATTGCTCCTGCTGTCGCCCAACGGGCTCCCGCCAGCAGTAGCCCACTCCGCTTCGCTTCGGGGCCAAACGCTGCGCATTTGACCATCTCCGCCTCTCGGCTTCGTCACTACCCGCTACTCGCTACTTCCCGTCCCTCCTATTTCTCCAAAAGGGATTTCAGTTTCGCGAGATCCTGGCGGATGTGTTTCGCATCCGCCGCATAGGCTTTATCGGAAACCTTGGGCAGGCGATAGAGGGTGAACATGACTTCGCTGCCTTTGCCGTTGGGTTGGACGCGCATCGGGTTGTAGAAGGTGGCGCCTGACTCGAGCGTCACATCATGGTCCAAAACGCCGAGGGTATTCTTTCGGGCGAATTTGATTTTCACCTTCCCCATCGGCGACTCGGCGATCCATTGCCCACCGACCTGCTTGATCGAGCCGCTTAGACCGCTCGCCCATTTCGGCAGGTTCCTGGGGTTCGCGACGAAAGCATAAACCGCCGCCGGCGATCGCGAAATAGAGATGCTGATAATCTTCGCAGGGTAGGTCTGTGTCTTCATTCCCCTCATCGACCGCCGGTAACCCAACCGGTTTCGGATTAAACGCAAAGGCGCCGAAGGGGCAAAGGTTCGGAGCCCTGCGTGTCGGCGGGGGATGCTGACCACAGAGGCACGGAGAGCACCGCGGAATTCAGGTGTTTACTCGGTGTCCTCCGTGTCTCTGTGGTTCAACTTCGAGACCGGGTGTCTTTGCGTTTAATCAATCACCTGATCCGGCGTGGTGTAGTGAAAACGCATTACACGCCCATCCCACATGTCTTCATATTAAGACCCGGGCAAGGCGCTGGCATCACCGAGGCTCATTAGAAACCATCTGATTAACTCGAGGTTAAGCAGAGGCTTCCCAAGGAGTTTGAGGACATGTCTCCACTTAACGGAGACGCCAATCCGTCAAGCGGAGGCCACGTTCTTTCAAGCGGAGTCATGATTTGAGAAGACGGAGCCACGTCTCCTGAAGACGGAATCGTGTTCTATAAAGACCGAGAGGCCTTCCGAGAATGAAGGAGCCGGTCTCCTGAAGATAAAATCATCTCTCCTGTTCAGCTCACTCCGGTTCCTCGCTTAAGCAGCGTGAGGGATGAAAGAGGAAACCCGGCTTCCGCTTCCCGCATGCTGCGGTCAGACACACATACCATCATGGCAGCTTCCACCACGACCAACAAAGTCCTCATCGACGCCCAGAAGATCATCGATACCTGGGCCGCCAATCCCACGTTCAAGCTCGGCGAAGTCACCCAAGCCGGTTTCACCACCAGCCGCACCGAGGTTGAGACTCTGGACAATCTCATCGAAACCCGGCGCAACGAACTCAAGGGCCTCACCAACGACCGCGACGACAAAACCAAGGACCTCCAGGCCTTGGTCACCCGGGCCCGCAGTGGCTTCCGCGCCGTCTATGGCCCGGACTCCACGCAATACGACCAGGCCGGCGGCACCCGCCTGAGCGAACACAAGCCCCGCGCCCGCACGAAGGCGGCGGTGGCCTGAGGCTCAATCATTAAACGCAAAGACGCGAAGGCGCAAAGGTTCGGAGCCGACCGGGCAGGAGGTGCTGGAGGTTACGACTTCGCGTCTTGGCGTCTTTGCGTTTAATCCGCGGAGTGTGTGGTTCGATGGTTTCAGCATCACGGTGACCACAGTTACGAAACGCCCATTAGCGCCGGAGCAGGTGGATCCCCTGACCGAAGTTCGCTTTCTAATTCAGTCGGAAGGTTGGCCGCAAAAAGACGCAAAACTTGCCGATCCTGCGGACGTTGCTCTCCCGCGCGCCTATAGGCGCCTTTCATGGGCCAGGCTAATGGGTCCAATCCGAGTGAAGGTTTAGGTCAACGGTCCGATCCCGTTTCCACCGGGTGGGCACGGTGGTCTCGAAGGCCGGAGCCCTCCCACGCCTCCCGTTAAACGTCACCGGAAGGTTACCCAAAATCCTTCGGTTCGTGCATTGGGGGCGCTACCTTGGCTGGCCGGGGTGACGTGGCGGCTCGGTTCATCATGAACTTCTTCAAAATCATTCTGGTGCTTATGCTGGGCACCTTCGCAACGATGAAGGCGGAGGTAATCCGTATACGTGGATCGGATACATTAGGGGCCAAGCTTGTCCCGGCGCTTTGCGAACTTTACCGGACGCAGCATCCCGGGATCTCGTTTCAAATCGCCGCTGAAGGCTCATCGACGGCGTTCACCGGTCTGCTGGACGCCACTGCGGACATTGGCATGTCGAGCCGGGAAATCAAACCGGAGGAGGCTCGGTCCTTCGCTGATCAAGGCATCGCGCTCGCCTATCATCCCGCGGCGGTGGACGTGCTCGTCATCGCGGTAAACGCCAAAAATCAGGTGGTCTCACTGACTTCGAAACAAGTCGCGGCCATTTTCACGGGCGATGTGACCGACTGGAGCGAAGTCGGTGGGGCGCCCGGTTCGATCAGCGTTTACACACGTAATCGTTCATCGGTTGTTTATACCGACTTCAAGCGTCTGGCCATGGAGGGGCGCGATTATCCTTCGAGCGCCAGGTTTCACGGAGCCGATCCTCCCCTGACGAGCCTGATGCGTGATGAACGCGCGATCACGTATGTCGGCCTGGCTTACGCCGACGCGCCTGGAGTCAAGGTGCTCAAGATCGACGGCGACGATCCCCGGTCCGCCCTCCGGAGCAAATACCCTTACGCCCGCCCGAACTTTTATATCACGCTCGAAAAACCGAGTGCCGCGGTGCAGGCTTTTCTTCAATGGGCCACGCGTTCCGCTGAAGCCCTCGAATTGATTGAAAAAACCGGGTTTCTCCCGCCGCCCAAGCCATAGGCGCCTTTCACGGCGCATACGCTTTTTGGGCTTTTTCGACTCTTTGCGGCCCTCCCTCGGAGCTAATTTCTCTCCGACGCGGGCGCGGGCCAGCGTTCGAGGGTAGGGCGAACCATCCCGGTGAGCCGTCCGTCAATCGCCGGCTCGGCGGGACTCTTTGCCCTACTCAAGAACACCGGGCCAGAGGCCAATGCAGGCTGGCCGAGTATTGTTGTATTTTGAGCGACCAAGGACCGTATAGATTCCCATGAAGTCAAAATGGTGGATCGCTATTCCGGTGGTCGTGTTCTGCTACTTGTCCGCCCCTTATTTTGCCGGCGCGCTAAAGATCGGCGAACGTCGCGGGCCGATAATCTACCCACGACAGCTTCACGCCGCGCTTTACATCACCGGATGCGAGGAGTTCCACGGCTACAAACCAAGGGATCGACCGGGGACGCTCTTTTACCGCCGGGCGTATTTCTATGGATTCGCCGAGCGCCCGCACCCCAGAGAGAAACGATTACAGCAGCTCGAAAAGATCAGGAAGAGCCCTCTGCCTGTCGATTTTCTGAATCAACTCACCGAAATCGAACTCCGCATTGCCGAAGAGGAAAAGACATCAACCAGCAAATAACGGGACAGGCGACGAACCGACGGGTAGCCGTTGGCCGGGTTTTTCTGACATGGGCATCACGGAATGCTCTTCGTCGAGCAAAGGGGGCGGACTAATGGGGTATTTTGGGCGCACAGGACTCTGCAGACGTCGCTGCATGGTTTTTAACTCCAAAATCACCCGGAGATATCCTTGGGGCGTTTCACGCCAAGGGCAGTCCCGACTCCGCCTGACAAAATTGGTCGTGCACGGCGCGCACCCGCTCGGCCTCCGGGTGCGTCGTGGAGCTGCCCAGGCGTTCGATGAAGTGACAGGCGGCATAGTTCCGGGCCAGCCGGTCATAACCCTCGACCCATCGTTGGCGGCGAGGTAGGTGTTCGGGAGGGAAGGGCCACTTCGACTTCGGCAAGGACTCCTTCGGCTTGTATCCCATGCGCCAATACTTGGGACTCACCCGTGCGCGAAAACATTGCTGGAGCGCGCAGAGTGTCGCGAAGCGTCGGTCTGAATTTAAGGCCGCAAGCGCTTCACGGGCCGGCGCGTCCGTGGGAGCAAAGACATCATGCATGGCCAGGAGTCGATATCCCGCCGGAGTCTCATACACACGCAGGTGCCAATGCGGGTGCGCGGCGGAAAAGGCGCGAATGGCTTCCAAGCGCTGCTGCTTGGCGATTTTTTCCGCCTTCGGGCGACGAGCCCGGTTAATCCACCCGTTGAGGCCGGACCAAAGCCAGGGTAGTCCGATCGCGATGCCCGCCCCGATCAGGATGGAGCGCTGCCAGAGGCCGACGAGGATCCCGGTAAACACCAGAAGCAGGAGAGCAAGCGAGGGGATGCGCAGAGCGTCGGGCCATTGCGCATCGATGTCCGCAAACAGAACCCTCGGCGCATTCAGGCAAAGGGATCCGTAGCTATTGCGGGTGATGACGTTTTCGCCGTGACGCGAGACAACTTCCTCGCGGATGGGAACGCCCTCCTGGGTGCCGTAGCTGTCCTTGATCTCGCGGCGGGGCAGGGATTCGCCGGAGAGAATGCGATGCAACGCGTCTTGTGCACGCTGATCCGCGAGGGCTTGGGCTTCGGCCTGGCTCGCATCGGACCAACCCCAGCGGCGCACCGTTATCTGTTTGCCGTGCGACTTGTTTTGGAGGCGCGCCTCCGCCCAGTAATAAGGAATGAGCATGGCGCAGGGTTTATCGCCGGAAAAGGTTCTGTCAAAAGCAGGCGCACGGGAGGTCTCTGACGCGAGCGCGGACCAGAGTTCGAGGGTAGCCGATGTGCCTCGATCAAGTCATGGCCACAAAAGGCACAGAAATCACAAAAGAACCTGTTTTGTGCGTCTTGTGCTTTTTGTGGCTATTCTGAATCCGACTGTGCTCGTGGCTATGGTTTAAATTGAACCGCTCTACCAACCGCTTGCCGTCCCGTTCATGAGCACGCGGCGCGAATCGCCTTCACGCAACGCGCCGTCATGCCGACGGCGTCGTCGCCCTCGTATTCCACCACGGCGGATTCAAGGGCGGGGGCGGTGCGCAACGCTTTTAGAAAGGCCGGCAGGTCGAGTGCGCCTTCGCCGACCACAGTGTCGTGGTAGGTGCCCTTGGGCTCAAAGGTGAAGTCTTTCAGGTGCAGGCCGTAGAGGCGGTCACCGAAACGTTCCAGCCACGTCAGCGGCGATTCACCGGCTTGGATGCACCAGGCCGTGTCGAGGCAGAGTCCAACTTCGGGGCCGGTGCGACGAAACAGGTAATCGAGCATCGTGGAGTTCCCCAGCCAGTGCTTGCCGCCGTGGTTGTGGATCGCGATGCGCATACCGTAACGATCACACAGCGTGCGGGTGAGGCGCAGGGTGTCCTCGTGGGCGTCGGGATCGAGGCTGCAACTCACAAGTCCGCAGCCTGCGCGGCGGGCGAACTCGAAGAAGCGGCGATTGAAGACCTCGTCGTTTTTCAGGGTGACCACGCCGATGCCGGAGATGGTCACGCCGGCGTCGCGGTAGGCGGCGATGACTTGTTCCTGTTGGGCGGGGTCGTCGTAATTCACGTGGCAGGCGGACAGGTCGATGACCTTGACCGCGCATTGTTTCACGGCGGCGGCGACCTCGGGGTTTTCTTTGATGTGGCGGAAGGAGTAGCTCTTCACGCCGAGGCGGGCGTCGAGATCGAAGGAGGTAGTCATAACGTGGATACGCGGAGCGGCGTGCGGAGGGGTTTGTCGCGGGGTTATTGGAGCGTGCCTTCGGGGAGCGGGATGCAGCGCTGGCGGTAGCACGCCTCCATCACGGCGATGCGGCGGCGGACGTCGTGCGGAGTGATCACCTGCGGGGCGCCTTCGCGGATGGTTTTCCAAAGATCGGTGTAGAGATCGCGCACCGGTTGCTGGGCGGGGGCGGCACCGGCGCCGGCGTCGGCCTGGACGGCGGGCGTCCAACTGTCTTCGCGCCAGGTGAGTTTTTCACCGTTGTAGCCGCGGTCCGGAGTGGGGCGGTCATCGGCGGGGCGGGCCGGCATGGCGGACCAGTCGACCGATTTCCAGTCGAGGCGGTCGGCGTTGCCGCGAAGACCGCCGGCGGTGCCGCAGATGCGCCAGCGTTCGTCGCCGTAGGCGGCGGTGGCGAGGAGTTCGAGCTGGATGGTGGGCGCGTGGTCGGCGCGAAGGAGGATCTTGAATTCATCCTCGGCGTCGCCGCTGGAGAGGGAGTTTTTGAAGTCGCACCAGATCTCGGGGTCGGCGGGGCCGAAGAGCTCGAGCGCGTGGTCGATCAGGTGGGGACCGTTGTTGTAGAGCTGGCCGCCGCCGAAGGAGCGGAGCGTTTGCCAATCCCAGCGCCGGCCGAAGCCGTGCCAGGCGATGCGGACGTGCGTGATTTTCCCGAGCAGGCCGCTTTGACAGATCTCACGGACCTTCACAAAATCCGGTTCGTAGCGGCGCTGTTGGAACGGTTGCAGGATGCGGCCGGCAGAGCGGGCGGCGGCGATCATTGCGTCCACATCGGCCGTGGTGAAGCCGAAGGGTTTCTCGCAGAGAACGTGTTTTCCGGCGGCGAGCGCGGCGCGCGCCTGGCGGGCATGCCATTTGTTGGGCGAGGCGACGACGATCAGCTCAAGGTCGGGGTCGGCGATCAAGTCGTCGAACGAGGCGTGGGCCGCGATGCCCGGTTGGGGGGAGTCGGCTGACCGGCCGGGGAGCGGGTCGAACACGGCTTTAACGGAGTAGAGTTCGGGAAGGAGGGCGAGGGTGGCGGCGTGGATGCCGCAGCCGCTGCGCCCGAAGCCGGAGATGCCGACGCGAATGGGGGAATGGGAGCTCATGCGAGTGGACATGATGCCAAAAGCAGACGCGGCGGGCGTCCGAATTACGCTCGAACTGATGTGCGAAAAATACCCGGGCGGACGTGTTTACGTGAAATGTAGGCCGCGAGCTTGCTCGCGCTCCGAACCGCGCCTGCAAGCAGGCGGCCTACTTGCGGACAAATAAGTCCTCAGCGATTTTGAAGTAGAACTCGGCGGGCACGTCACTCCGGACGGCCGAGGAAGTCCGACGGTGGGCGGCCGTATTTGCGGCCAAATACGCCGGCGAAATGCTGGGACGAAGAGAAACCGGTTTCCATGGCGATCTCGGTGACGGTGCGTTCACCGCGGGCCAGCAGGCGACGGGCGCGTTCGAGACGCAGTTCGCGAAAGCGGGCGCAGGGCGACTGGCCTCGATGTGTCATGAAGAGACGGCCCAACGCCGAACGAGACATGCCCGCCAGAGAGGCGATGTCCTCCAGGCGAAGGGGATTGCCGGTGTTGGCGGCGAGGACCTGTTCGATGCGGTCGAGCCGGGCGGTGTCCGGATCGCGGGTGTCGGGCGCTTCGTCGGAAAGCGGGCGTGGCGCGGCGGCGGAGAACCAGGCGGCCGGCAGCAGTTGCAGGCAGAGGTGATGAAAGAGGATCGAGGCCGGCTGGCTGTCGGTGGCGACGGATTGCAACCCGGCCAGCGCACGCGCGTCGGAGAGCGTGGCGGCGTTGAGCTGGCAGGGAGTTCCGGTGTTCGAACCGAGTTCGGGCCAGGGGGCGGTGAATTCGATGACGAGATATTCGCCTGATTTGCTGAGGGCGCGGGGTTCGCGCTCAAGACCGGGGGCGATCCACACCGCCTGGCCGGTGTTGAGGCGGTGGCGGGCGATTTCGACCCGTTGCGAGATTTGTCCCGCGAGCACGCAATAGAATTGGTGGAAGGGCTGGACGTGCGGTGGAAACGCGTAGCGACGGGTGAAGCGGCGCGCGTGCAGGCGGATCGATTGAATGGGGTAATAAAGGGGGCACTCCACGGATGCCGATGTTTGGGGAAAATCGGCCTGCGTCGAGGCGCGCCTGCGGGCGGCGACTACAGTTTCCAAAAGCCGCTGACGTAGACGTGGACGCCGCTGCGCGTTTCATAGCGGGGCGCGACCCAGACGCAGGCGGGCTCCGGTGGCAGGATCCAGACGCCTGGCGCCCACACATAGTCGGCACCGCCCCAAACCCAGTAGCCAGACACCCAGACATGGGCTGCCGAGGGACGCCCGCCGATCACCTCGACGCGAAGCGCAGGCGGTGCTCCTTTCACGATGACTTCAACGGGTGCACGACGGTGGCCGGGAGGAATGAAATCGGGGGATTGGCCCACTCCATTACCGTTTCCTTTTTCGCTGCCCTTGCCTTTGCCTTTTCCGGGATCGGCCAGTGCAGCATCTACGCAAACCAGTGCGGCGGCCATGACGAGAAGTGCAGGGATCCGCGTATGAGAAAAAACATCATGATGGAGCGGGGTTTTCATACTAAGCACAGACCGCCTTTTCCCCCACCGGTTCGCCCGGGATCTGGGCTGGGCGGAGGGCCACGTAAGTCACGGACCGCCAATTAGGGAGGGCGCCCTACAGCCATGAAACGGTAAAACGGCGGCCACTCCGGGGCAGGGCGTGGCCGCCGGGCGCGCCGGATTGGACGCGTTTCTCCCCTGTGGATTTGCGGCGGTTCCGGCGGCCCCGTCCTGCCTTCGCGCTCGTCGGCTCGGTCAGACCAACGAGTTCGCTTTCATGAACGTGATCAGTTCATCGGCCTGGCAGAAGGCGAGCGACGTCACGGTATCGGCCGCTCCGCAATACAGCGCGATGCGTCCGGTGGGCCCGTCGATCAACGACGATGTCGGGAACACCACGTTGGGCACGAATCCGGTCAGTTCATACGGTGCTTCCGGCATCAAGATGGCCTGGTTGGTCCGGTAGCGCACTTTCCACGGTTC
Organism: Rariglobus sp.; assembly: GCA_029266495.1. Classification (GTDB taxonomy): domain Bacteria; phylum Verrucomicrobiota; class Verrucomicrobiia; order Opitutales; family Opitutaceae; genus Rariglobus. The sequence goes on from JAQSWS010000079.1 coordinate 15,558, forward strand.
ATCGAGGTCGAGCAACGCCGCGCCGGTCGAATAAACGAAGCCGTTACAGGTGTTGGCGACGCCATGGTAGAACAGGAGCCAGCCTTCGCTCGTCTCGATCGGACACGGGCCGGCACCGATCTTTTTGTCCTGCCACCAGCCATTGCCGCGCGCCATCACGTGGCGGTGCCGGCCCCAATGCACGAGGTCCGGGCTTTCGCTGTAGAAAATGTCGCCGAAGGGCGTGTGGCCGGTGTCGCTCGGACGGCTCAACATCGCATACTTGCCGCCAACTTTCCGCGGGAAGAGAACGCCGTTGCGATTATACGGCAGCACCGCGTTTTCCATCTGCTCGAAGTGCACAAAGTCGCGCGTGCGCGCCAGCCCGATGGTGGGGCCGTGATAGCCGTTGCACCACAGCACATAATAATCGTCGCCGATGCGGACGAGGCGCGGATCGTAGCCGTATTCACGTCGGGCGATCTCGGGGTCGGGACACGAAAACTCGATCTCCTTGGGCTCGAAGGTCCATCGGATGCCGTCGGGGCTCCGGCCCAGATGGAGATGCGGCATCCGGTCCTTGTATTCAGTGCGGAATACACCGATGAAGGCGCCTTGAAACGGAATCACCGCGCTGTTGTAGATGCCCGTGGTCTGAGGCAGCGGTCTCCGGTCGATGATCGGGTTGGCGTCGTAACGCCACACCACGTCGGGGCAGCCCGCAGGTTTGTCCTGCCAGGGCAGATTGCGAATCGGTTCAGCAACGATTTTCAGGGGCATAAGGAAACGAACATCTCGCGTGCGCATCGTCCGCCATTGCAAGCACCCGCGGGGTTGACAGTTAACCACCAGCCGACCGCGGCAGCCCTCCTGCCTTTACGAAGCGCTGGCGAGCAGTTCGGAGACGGTGACGAAGCGGAGGCCTTTGGCGCGAAGGCGGGTGATGATCTCGGGGAGGGCCTTGGCCGATTTTTCGGACCAGGTGTGGAGGAGGACAATGTCACCCGGACCCGCCTGGCTGCAGCGCTCCATGATGCTCTCCCTGGTGGATTGGGCGTCCCAGTCGCAGGCGGTATGGGCATGGCCGATGGACGGCAGCTGGAGTTCGTCGAGCACGGTCCAGAGCGCGGGTCCGTGTGAAATATACGGCGCGCGAAACACCACGGGTGTCATGCCGGTCGTCTCTCGGATGATCGCCTGCGTCTCGACCAGCTCGGCGCGAATGGCGTCCAGGTCGGTCATCTTGCCAAAATCGGGATGGGTCTTGCTGTGGTTGGCGAGTTCGTGGCCGGCGGCGTGGATGGCGCGGGCGAGCGCGGGATGCGCGGCGACGTTATTGCCGACCTCGAAAAAGGTGACCGCGATCTTTTCGCGGGCGAAGAGATCGAGGAGGACCTCGGTTTGGCCCGGGAGCGGGCCGTCGTCGAATGTGAGGGCGACCACGGGCTGGTCGGTTTTGACGGACCTGATTATCGATTGGGCGGGCAGGGTGGTCATAAGGCGGGTGAAGACGGTGCGGATCAGAAGAAAGCGAGGGGCCGCCCGGAGGCTTGCCGCGGGCAGGCCGGATGAGAAGCGGATTTGTGCCGGAGCCGGTGCGGTGTTCAACGAGCAGAAACCCTGCTCTACATGGCGGGCCGCTTTTGATACTCAGCACGCATGAGAAAACTGCTGCTGCTGCTTATGCTGACCCTTGCTCTCGCGGGATGCGTCAGCAGGCCCTACGTCAAAAGCGAGTTTGGCAGTGGGTTTGGAATGGGCAGCAGCGGCTACTTTCCGCCCGATAAGCTGGCAATGGCCGATGCCCAGGTGCGCGAGAAGCTTGTCGCAATCACGGGAGACAAGCACGCGGAGTGCGTGGTGCGGTTCGATGTCTTCAGTGTCACGGTGACCGCATTTACGAAACGCAAATTGTCGGAGGAGCAGGCGATGCCGCTTCTGAAATACGCCGAACAGGTGAAGCGACAGCACTGGGTCTCGCCGGCACCGAAGCTGAGGAATTAGGCCCTGACGAGTTGGCGGGGGGCTGGCCGGTCGGCGGATTTTCTGCGGGCATATCGGCGCGCGACGCTCCGCTGGCGGCAAAGTGATTGCATCCGCGGCGAAAGCCGTGGCTGATTTGGCGCCAGCACTCCTTTTGCGACACAACGCAGGGGAGCCGCGCCACATCATGCCCCTTATCACCGACGCGACGTTCAGCACCTTCGGAAATCCGGACTCCAAATGGCGGATCACCTGCCATAAGGGCGTCACGATGACGCCGGCCAGGCAGGGCGACGTGCTCCGGCTGGCGATTGCCAACACCTCGGGTGCGAATTGGCACGGGGAATTGCTCTTCGCTCCGTTTCCGGTCGTTGAGGGCGAGACGTATCGGCTCTCGTTTTCCGCGCGGGCCGACGCTCCCTTCGCCTTCAGTGTCTGGCTTGGGCAGATGGAGTCGCCGTATTCCAGCCTTGTGACAAAGGAGAATCATTTCGGCGAGAAACTCATGACCCCGGACTGGCAGGCGTTCACCCATGTGTGGACGGCCAGCCGCTCCGAACCCAAGGCGCGCCTGGATTTCGTCCTCGGCCAGATCGACAACACCGTGGAGCTCCAGAATGTGAAGTTGGAGCATTCCAAATAAGATCATGGCCACCGGGTTGTCGTGTGTGGCCACGCCCGTGCCGGGCGTGTTCCGGGATTCGTTCCCGGTTTCGAACCACGCGGCCGGCACGGCCGCGGCTACAACGCTTTAAACCTAGGCTTATCGCTCCAAGTAAGCCGGCCTTGGCATCAAAGCTTCAAATTAACCGCGAATCGTTCCACCCATTTATCCCATGCTCGTCATCGCGATCAGCGGGTGTTCCGGATCAGGGAAAACGTCATTGATCCGGGCGCTCGTCAAAAAACTCCCGGGGGCGTCTCCGCTTTTTGCGGATACCTACGCTTCGGATTATTGCCCCAGCACCGTCGATTTTCCGCTCTATCGGTATCTTCCGCTCAGCGATGCCGAGCGGTGCCAAAAATGGTTCGACGAGGGTTTTCCGGAGGACGGCTACGCGTCTTGCCCTCAGTTGGTGCAGGATATCCGTGAGCTCAAGGAGGGCAGGCCCATCTCGACTCCCATTCCGGCTTGGGAGGGTGGGGAACATCGAATCGAGCCGGGTGGATATTTGCTTTTAGAGGATGCGTGGGCTCACCGGTCGGAGCTGCGCGGGCTGGTCGATTACTTCATCCATATCGGTGTTCCCCTGGACATCGCGTTGGCCCGGTGCATCCAGCGGCAAGTCCGCCAGAAAGATGACATCGGAAGACTGGTGAACTTTTATCTGACGGTTGCTTTCAAGAACAGCCGCGCCGTCAACCAGCCCCGGGCTCATCACCACCTCACGCTCGACGGACTGCGGCCGACTGAGGCGCTTGCCAGCGAAGTCGTCGACTGGCTGCGAGCGGCCGGACAAACGACGGGGTAGCAAACGCATCCTTGCACGATCCGCGTTCGTTTACAAAGCGACAGCACCGGACGCCGTAAACACGGTGAGGGGGCGGCTCCATACGGGCGGATGATGCGGAAATTCGCGGCTGCTTGTATGTTCGTCGAGTGATCTTTGTGGCTCGCCACAGGGAATTCCGGGGAATTTATCGGGGTCCATGAAGTCGTTTCTCCTCGGTATGGTGCTGGCAGGTGTCGCGTTGATCTCAACAGGTTGCGTGAGCACTAAAAACGTGGCGGTGCCGCGCGGCGATGCGTCTCGATTAGCCGAGGCGCGCCTGGCCGTGTCTTCCCGACCCATGCCCGATTTCGCTGATTTCAAGGCCAGCAACGCGATGTTTGGCGCGGCGGGCGGCATCAGCTCGGTTTTCAGCGGCAACGATCTGGTTCGCAAGAACCAGGTGCCCGACCCGGCGGTGAACATGGCCGATCCGTTGGTGGCCCATTGCATCGAAACCTTCAAGCTGCAGTCCGTCGTTACCTCCACACGCCATCAGGTGGATGGCACGGGAGTGGAAAAAATAGCCGAGCCGTTTGCCGGTCAGGCTGACCTGTTGCTGGATGTGCAAACGGTGAACTGGATGTGCATCTATCTGCCGCTTAATTGGGCGCGTTATCGGGTGCAGTATTCTGTCAAAGTGCGGCTGATCGACGTGTCCGCGCGGAAGAAAATCGCCGAGGGCTTTTTCGTCTGGCAGACACCGAAGGACAACGCATTGAGCTACGATGAGTTGTTCAACAACGGCGCGGCGGGTTTCAAGGACCAGCTCAATCAGGCGGTTGCCGAAGCGATCACGCACTTTAAGGCAAACGTGCTGGTCGCCAGATAGGCTGCATGCCGACGAGTGGCGGGCATCGCGGCTTGGTTGCTGTTGACTTCGATGAACTTGGTTTCTTTCTGCACTTTCATTTCATGAAAAAACTTGTTCGTAGGTTTCTTTTTTCCGTGGCCTGCCTGATGTCATCCTCCGCATTTGCGGCGATTGTCTTCACATTTGAGACCACTAACCATGCAGCAGCACTTGGTTATACGGTGGGACAATCCGCCACTTTTGTCGTTACCATAGAGGGAGACGCCTCCTCAATGGGCCCGGACGGTCGCTACTGGAGCGGCTCGATATATTCCACGATATCCGGAACTGGATTGTCGGGGGCATTTTCCTCTTCTTTCGACAATGCGGACCTGTCGATTATTTCGCCCGGCGACATGAGCGGGCAGGTTGGAAATATTTCCGAAGGTCTTGGTCTCAGTGCGAATGGAACTCCTCTTTTTTACCTGAACTTTCTTTTCACTCTGCCAGAGGACTTCCATGCCTATTCACCTTCCGAGGGACCGATAAGTCCGCAGGAGTATTTTTCTCAAGAACTAGGATCTTATGTAAGTCCGATTACCGATCCGATGGGCAATTCATTTAAGCTATTTGACGACGGGATCGATTATGCCGGATTTACGATCGATCGCCTAACCATTTCTTCGGTTCCGGAGCCTTCTACTTACGCCCTATACGTAGCGGCTATCGTTCTTGGTCTCGCCATCTTTCGCCGTCGAGAGACGACCTGATTTCTCAGTCATGGAAGCCCCCCAAGTCCGCAAGCTGGACTGCGGGGCTGCGTGACGGTTATTCCATTCGCCAGACCTTGAGCGAGCGGAGGACCATGTCGCCAGAGCCGTCGTCGTAAGCCGAGTCGGCCTGCGCTTTGACCGCGACGTTTGTCAGCGGATACCAGGTCTCGCCCTTGAACGGGTTGGCGTAGGTCATGGTTTCGACTCCATCGACAAACATCGTGATCCACTCCGGGGTGACCGTAACCGCGAAGGTGTGGAACTCGCTGTCGAGCGTATTGGCCAGCCCGAAGGTGCTCATCTTCATCCCCATGGCGGGACGGGTAAAGGTGCGCATCTGCTTGTCGCCGCCGTGGAGGTTCGTTGAGAGGTCGGACGAGAAACGCCACGAGCCGTTGTATCCGAAGCCCTCATACACGTCGATCTCGGGCGGCCAGCCGCCGGTGGGCAGGAGCCACAGGGCCGGCCAGGATCCCCGGCGATTCGGCATCTTCACGACCCATTCGACGGTGCCCTGCTTGAATTGGGTCTCGGGCGTGCGATGTCCCGAGAGCATGGTCGCAAGAAACGGATACAAGGTGGGCGGTGAGCCCACCGGAACGGGCTCCTTGAGCCGGCGGGAGGAAAGAACCAAGCCTTCGGGGGTCCGGACAAAGCCGCCCAGATCCATCGTTCCATAATAACCGGTTTCGCCGTTGCCCACCTGGGTGCGGCCATGGGACAGGGAGGTTGAGAAACGATTGGGGCCGCCCTGGTCGTCGAATTGGATCGTTTGGCCGGTCGCCGCATAACGCAGCTCCCCGAGCGGGGCGAACGTGAGCGCCGCCCGTCCGCCGGCCTCGACCGGCGCATTGACCGCGCCTGCCTTCGCGGTGATGCGGATGTCGCTTCCCTTGCGAGTGCCACCATCGGGGACCGACGGCTGGACGGCCCTTACGTTGTTCCCTTCGTCCATGCCAGTGACATTGAAACTCACGCTTTTTTTGAGCGGGTCGCCGGGGCGAAAGATGACGGACTTCGTCGTATCCGGCTGGGCGCGACCGCCGGTCCCGTCAAAAACCCGCACGTGGGCGATGACCGTGTTCGGACTTGGTTTGTCGAGGGTGACGGGCACATGGACGACCGTGGCTCCGACCGGGACATCGAAGCTCTCGATGGAGACATTTGCGATCGCGGGATATTTTTTTCCGTTGTCGTAGATGCCGGTCGACGCCTCGGCCGCCTTGAGTTGTGCGATGTAGGCGTCGAGCCGATTGGAAACGAGGCGGAGCGCGCGTTCGGCGGCCTTCGTCTCTTTCAACGCTTCCGGATTTTCCACCTTCGGGATGGCGCGATCGAGGGCGTCCTGGGCCACGCCTGCGTCCGTCCGGAGCGATTGGGCCTCCTCAAGGCTCATGTTCTTGGCCGCGAGCGGAGCGAGGGCGGCGGCGGCGATCGAAAACACGGTGAGGAGCGCGCCGGGCCTGAGGAAGAGGCGATATTGCATAGAGATGAGTCGGGGTTGGTCGGACGCGTTTGGTGGGACACGCCTGCGGTGAGCATACACGAGGATAAGAGGAGCCGGTAAAGACACCTCTGATCGGGTTTGTGTCCATCGCCGCTCGCGAGGACTGCAGGCATCGCGGCCGCAGCCGATCGAGTGGCTGTTTGAACAGGGTTGCCCGCTCGTTGTCCTCGCCTGCAACACCGCGTCGGCGCGCGCGCTGCGCAAACATCCAACAACTCCACCTGCCGACGCGTTGGCCGGACCGGCGCGTGCTCGGCGTGGGTCGTGGCCCCGGCGCCGCCTCTCGAGTGCCTATCGGCGCTGCCGGCAGCGCCGAGTCAATGCAGCGACGGCCACAAGGCCAGCGAAGATGCTGATGGAGGCGGGCTCGGGGATGACGGAGAAGCGTCCTTGGGCCGTGAGGTTGATTCCGTCGGGAAGTTCGATGTCCTCGGAGCTGGTGATGACCAATGTGCCTGTTTGTGCGTTATAGGAGGTGGACAGAGTGCCGAGCAGCAGTCCCGCATCGTAGCCATCCACAAATTGAAAGTCTCCGATCGCATCGGGAGAACCGGGAGCGGCAAAAAGACCGGTAATCGTCAGGTTGAAGCCGGCTTGGAGCGTGAAGGGTGTATCAATAAACGTGACGATATTGAGGACCCCCTGGCGATCGGAGAACAAGAAGGGGCTGCCGGCATCCTCGAAGGACATTACGAACGAGGGGGCGTTCGCACCTTGATCGAACTTCAGATTGAAATCCAATATCGCCC
>JAQSWS010000080.1 GCA_029266495.1 Rariglobus sp.
AGAGAAAGTGACCGAGGTGCTGGCGTTGTTTGCATCGGCAAACGTCACCACGCCCGGCCCACTGATCTTGGTCCAAGTATTAAAGACGGGGGCACTGTTCGCCACAGTGGAACTCAAGACGAGATTCTGCCCGGATGGCATCGTTGCGCTGCCGAGCAGAGGGCGGAACAGGCTGATGACCGGAGCATGGGTGATTTCCAGTTCAACCACGGGAGCGGCGGCGGGTGGGTTCTCGCGGCTGCACAGCGTCAAGCTGGAGATCGTATTGGAGCTGACAACCAAGCTCAGGATCTTGGACGGATCGCTGGACAACGTGGCGGCGCAGTGAGGGAAGATGTCCATGCTGACCCGGCCATTGGGTGAAAGTGTGCCCAAGAATGTGGAAGCTGCCACCGAAGTATTCAGAGCGGTCGGCCGGTTGGTGTAGGTCAGGGCGGAGCCTGTGCCGGCGCCTCCTGCTTGGAGCCCTTCGACCCAGGCATCGCCGGCATCGGCCAGCAAGGCTGCGGTCAGCGTAGTCGTCGTAGTCGTCGTGATTCCACCGCTCAGCGTGAAACAAAGTCGGGCTGCTTCCACGCGTTCTCCCTCAGCGAGCGCGGGCAAAACGAAACGCAAATATCCCAAGGCGTCTGTGTAGAGCGGCGCCGAATTCGCTGACTTGGTGACAAGCAGGCCGTTGCTGATTCCGAAGTTGTTGTCTTTGTAACTGACCGAACTTCTCACGCTGGCGTCAGCATCGACCGGAACCGCGACAACGCGCCGCGTCGTAACGGCCAATTCATAGCCGAGCTGTGCCGTGGCGCCGCGAAAATCACTGACCTTGAAAACGGGTTGCACGGTCACGCCTCCGCGGGTCGGCGTGCCGGAAAGGGTGCCATCGGCAGAAAGGGTCACGCCGGGGGGGAGACTGCCTCCGACGAGCGACCACGTGTAGGGAGCGTTGCCGCCGGTGGCCTGAAGCGAAACGGTTCCCTTGGTTTTCCAAGCTGACGCGGACAGGGTGGTTGTTGCGATGGTCAGCGGGGCGGCGGCGGTCGCGGTTTGCACCGTGACGGTCGCTCCGAGACTGGGGTTCAGGTAGGTTCCGCAGGGCGTGGACTCCAGTTTGACTGCCCGGACCGAGTAGGTCCAATCGCCTGGCGCAGGCGGGGTATCGACGTAGGTAGCCCCTGAATACGGAGAGCCGGCGGTGGTAAGTTGCACCCACGGGCCGGTCGGGCTGGGGGAGCGATAAACGTGAACACCCGTTAAATTGGTGTCGTCGGAATTCGTCCACGACAGGGCGACCCCTGCGGAGCCCGACGCCGAGGCGGTGAGATTGGTGGGGGGGCGCACGGGAAAGAGACGAAGGGTCGGGTCGCCCATGTGGTTGATCCAGAGCCGTCCGTTTCTGTCGCCAAAGCTGACTGAGCTCGTTCCGTAGGAGTAGATACCGCTGGACCAGCTGCTGTTATTGAGGGTGGTGCGCAGCACGTCGCCCATGTCGCCACCGAGCCCGAGACGATGGTAGAAATAGCGGACGCCATAGATGCTCCAGGTGACGCTGAGCGTAAAATTGTCGGTTCCGAGCCGGGCGACCATTTGACCGCTCCCGGTGGCTTCGGCCCACCAGCCCCAGTGACTTTGCATGCCGGTTAGAAAAACGGCACGACTGTCGTCGTCGCGCATGTCCAGGTAGCCGGTCCCTTTGAAATAAAAGAGGAAGGGGCCCTGCTGATTCTCCCGGGTGAAGAGCCCGTCCGTGTCGTAGCGGCCGGTGGGATTGGCCGGGAGATCGGCCGTGCTGGTGACCGCCACGATTTTACCGGGGCCCAGCAGCGAAGACAGGTTCATCCATCCGGATTCATCCACATTATCAAAGCCTTTGCGGATAGCCCCCTTGCGGCCGGGTTGGAAATTGTCGGCTGCGCGCCGGTAACGGGCCAGCTTCTCCAAATACATCCGGGTGGTGGCGAGATGGCTGGCCTGACCGTAGGACGTGTCAATCCGTCCAAATCCCAAATCAATCATCTGCCCGGTTCCGAGAGTGGTGACCCGCACGGCGTCAAATTTCCCATCACCGGCGATATTGCCGACATCGCCCGTTTGGGTGTTCGCCCCGGTATCCGTCCAGTTGCCGTCCATTTCCGCATAATAGGAATCGGTGGCTTCGGCGTAGGAGGAGGCATGACCGTCAGGCCGGAGACCGTCAGAAATGCCGGATCGTGGCGCGGGCACCTTGCCGAGCAGAATGAGATTTTTAACTTCGCCGGGGTAGGTGGTATTCAGGGTTTGGATCTGCGTGCGAATTGCTTGGTGCAGGTTGCCCGCCCCGCTGTAGTCACCGGGCGCCACGGTGATCGTGTGCACCGTCCAGCCATCGGCACCCAAGTCGCGTTTGTAGGCGTCGAGTTCTGCCGGGAGTCCGGTGGCGATCGTGTCGGTGACTACGAGAACAACCCGCCCGCGGGGAGCGGTTTTATCCACCCGGATTCCGGCCATCAAATAGCCCGTGGGGACAACGCCGTTAACAAGGGCGGCAACCCCGCTCATCACGACTTTGTATTCGTAGGTTTCACCCACGCTTATCGCGGTGTCGACGTAAGACGTGGACCCGGACGGCAGGTCGGCGAGGGCGGTTCCCCAGGATGTTCCGTCCCGTAGTTTACGGTAAATTTTGTAGGCTCCCGCGCGGTGGAGCGTCAGCGTGAGGGTGGGCGGTGATTCCTGGACCGTCGCGGTCACGGGCACATTGGCGTCGGATCCGCCGTTGTAGCTGCCCGCGAGGGGAGGCCAGCCACCATTCCACGTGCCGATGGCTGCGGGCAAGGGGGACGTGAACAATCCGATCAATGCCGCCAGAATGCCATAGTAGCGTGTCTTCAACATACACGAGCCGGGTAGAACTGAGCCGGACCGACAAGGCATGGCGGCGAGAGGGACGGGCGCACGCAACTGCTTCACGGTGTCGTTGCCGGCCAGAGGCTGACGGGCGGACCGTTGGGGGAGACGTCGAAGACGAGCACGCCGTTTTTGGCGGTGGCGCGCGACTGCACGGAGCCTTGGGAGATGTTGCACTCGCGCCACTGGGCGGGGACCTCGGTGATGAGTGTCAGCGGGTGGTCGTAGAGCTTGGGATCGGCGGAAGACTTTACCTCGAGTTGAATGCCGTTGGGGATGACCTTGAGTGTCTTGACCGTGGCGCCGTCACGCTCCGTGGCGTATTGGTGCTGAGAAATGTGATCGGTGATCCAGAGGTCGCCGCGGTCGCTGCGCTCTTTGAGGGCATCGAGCAGCGGAAGGAAGATGGTCTGCTTGAGCGGCCACATGTCCTGATAGCCCCAGTCGGGCTTGATTCGTTCGACGCCGTGAGCGACGAGGTATTCGATGCCTTTTTTGGCGATCGCCTTGTCGGCGAGCGCGATCATTTCCTCGAACGTTTTCTGGTGGTAAACGGCGCCATGGCCTTCAAACGGAGGGCGGCTGACGAGGTGGTGTTTCTCCAGTAATTCCTTCAGTTGGGCGCCGTTGATGTTCCATTTTCCGGGTCCGACGCCGGGCATGCCAAAAGAGACCAGGCGGTTTTCTTTTCCGGGTTGCAGCTTGCGGATGATTGTCGCGCATTCGCCGATCTCGTATTCGGCATTGGCCATGTCTTTCACCCCTTGGTGAGTCATGGTGTGGTCGGCGAAAACCATTTTGGTGGCGGCAACCTTATCCCACTCTTTTGACTGGGTTTTGAACTCACCTTTGGCGGGGCAGATGTAGAACGTGGCAATCATGCCGCGTTTTTCGAGTTCGGGGACGGCGACCTGAAAGTGGCTGGGCCAGCCGTCGTCAAACATCAGCATGAAGACGGCGGTGCGGTTGTCCTTCCATGTGGCGACGCGGGTATCGCCGACGGCGGCGTGCAGGTGCGTGGCGAGGGAGGCAAGGGCGGTGAGCGCGAAGACGCGGCTCAGGCGGAGGGGAGAGGTCATGCGGGGCGGGGAGAGACGACAACCTAGGGAGTGAACAGCTGATAGCACTCGTCCGCAGGCTCCGGGCGGTTTTTCTTAGACGTTTGTTTAAATAAACAAAAAAGCCCGACGCCTGTGAAGGCGTCGGGCTTTTACGATCCTTGGAAACGGTCAGTTTTTCCCGTGGAAGATACCGCGGCCGCCGGTGCCGATGTAGACGCGGCCGTATTCCTGGCGGTCGCCGCTGAGGGCGGGCTCACGCGGAGGAAACCGGCCCGGGAAACAGGGTTCCCGGGCCGGGCTTGGAGGCGCGGGCCCAAGGGCGACGCGCAATTATTTCAGGTGCCAGACGCCGCGCCCGCCGGTGCCGAGAAAGACGCGGTTATGCGTGTTGGGATCCCCGGCGAGGGATTCCGTGCCGATCAGGGACGGGAGTGCGGGCAGGGCATTCCAGTCGGTGCCATAGTTGTCGGAACGGTAAACGCCGCGGAATCCGCCGTAGTTGCCGGAGAAATACACGGAGTAGGTTTCGGTGTTGCCCGGCTTGGGCGCGCCGAAGGCGATCTGACGGACGCCGCGGATGCGGGTGGCGGATCCCGCCACGCCTCCCATGCGAGTCCAGGCTCCGCCGCCGTTGGTGGAGCGCCAGAGCCCGCCATGGTCCGCGTTGTCGACGCCATCATCGGAGAACCAGATTTCGCCAGCATTCGGGGAAGCGACGATCTGGCAGCGGTAGATGTTGTAGCTCGAGCTGTTGCCGGGGACGGTGCCGGCGATGCTCCAATTGGCGCCGCCGTCCTGGCTGCGATAGATCGTGTGCGAGCCGCTGCCGGTGCTCAGCTGGGCGATGTAGAAGTGTCCGTTCACCCGGTCGCCGGCGAGTTGGATAAGAAGATAGGAGGGAGACGATTTTCCGCCCAGACGGTTGATGCCGGCGGGGAGACCGGAGCACGTCTGCCACGTGATGCCGCCGTCCATGCTATAGCGAGGAACGGTGTCGGTGCCGAACGGCATCCAGACAAAGTTGTCCGGATTGGTTGCGGAGATAGCGACGCGGCCGCCGGAGAGATCGCGGGTGGCGTCGGTCACGGAGCCGTGGGAACGATAGGCGGGAACGGTGTTCGGCTGACCGATGGATCCGCCGCCGGAGTAGGTCCTGACCCGGTTGGCCCACGTAAGGGTGCTTTGGCTCCAATTTGAATCCGGGCAGGCATAGACGCCGATGGAGAAAGTGGCGCCTGTGGTGACGGGGTCGGTCCGATAGAGGCGCAGTTTGGCGTCGGTGACGGACGATACTCCGGCGAGACTGAACCGGTAGTATACCTGCCGCTCGCCACTCGTTCCGTTATAGCCCCGCGAAACGCCGGCGGTGGTGTCGGCACCATAGTTGGTGGTCTGCGCACCGTTGTGAACCATGGCGTCCTGAGAGGCGAGCTGAGTAAAGGAGCCGTTGAACAGAAGATGGGGGCGGTTGGCAGGCGTGCCATATTCCAAGGCGGCAAAGCGGGCGATCGCGGTTTCGGCGGCGCTGAGCACGAGGGTGACGTTGGCCGCGCCGGCGGCTTTTTGTTTAGCGAGGAATGCGGTGAGATCCCACTCGACCCAGGCAGGGGCGCCGCTGGCGACCGATTGCCGGGCGATCTCGCCGAAGGCGAGCCATGTCAGACCACCATCGTAGGAGCGCGCCCCGGAGCCAAACAGCTTGAGGGAGGCGTCGCTCACGGTGTAGTTGGCGGTCTTCGTGTTGCCGGTGACCGTGCATACCCAGCGATCGGGGTGGGTGGAACTGTAGTCCAAGCTGGTGACATTGGCGCCATCGGCGGGGTTTCTAAATCTGTCCGTCTCGGACGGGCGTGTCGCCAGGTCATGGTAGACAAAACCGGTTAGATCGGCGGTGCCGACGACGAGCTTGGGGCGTCCGGTAGCGTAGGGAGGGACCTTCAAAGCTTCGATCACGGCTTCGTCCTGATCACGCTGGAGCCAGCGCCAGACGGCTTGGAAGCCGATGGTGGTGCCGCCAAGCTGCTGGGCGTTCTGGGTGCGAGCGACGCCGAAGAAGTCGGCGCACCAAAGTTCATTGGAGACTCCGGGCGGGACCAGCAGCGAAGAGATGCTGCCGAACGGATAACCGGTGACGGAGCGGGTGCCGTCCGGTTCGCCGCGGGGCACGGTCAGGTTGTCGTTGTAGTTGGCCGTATTGCCGACGGCGCCCTGTTTGAGCCAGTTGGAGCCGCCATCGGTCGATCGCCAGATGGGAGAATTCCTGTCTCCGATTTTTTCGGCGACGTAGACGATGTTCCCCGTGGCGTCGTTGGGATCTGCAGCGATGCCGCTGTAGTTGATGCCGGAGGTGTCAGGTGTGATGTAGGAGAATGAGCCGCCGCGAGGAGCCTTGGCGACGACGGTGCGGCTGGTGACATAGAGCGTGCCATTCGCGGCCATGTGGGCGCGGAATGGATGGGCCACGGCGACGCCGCCCACCTTGTCCCAGTTGGAGCCGCCATCGGTGCTGTAATAGATGCCCCCGGTGGTTCCGACGTCGTCGAAGACGCCGGCGTAGAGGATGGTGTTTGCGCCGTTCTTGTCGCAGGCGACGAAAGTGACACCGCCCTTGTAGGCTGGATCGGAATTCTGGCCGTAGGGGACTTCCGTGGCGGGAATCGAGGTTGGAGTCCATGTGGAACCCGATTTCACCATTTTGATCAGGCCGTTTTGAATCGTGCCGACCCAGACGATACTGGCGTTGTTGGGATCGACGGCGATGCGTTCGCCGCAATGTCTGAAGCTGCGGCTGTTGGGCGCAGTGGCGAACGTGCTGTTCAGTTGAGACCACGTGGCGCCGCGATCAACGGACGCGTAGAGTCCGCGGTAGGTGGCGTTGCCACCGACGGTGACGTAGAGCTTGTTGGCGTCACTTGGATCGACGGCGATCGATTCGACGCCCATGACGCCGCTAGCCGCGCGGTCGGGCGTGGTGGTGGGGATGATCGTGTCGGTGACCGAGGTCCAGCGACCGCTGGCCGGCATCCAGCGGAACGCTCCGCCGACGTCGGTGCGGATGTAGATGTCGGCGCCATTGGCGCTGCTCACGATGCCGGTGACGTAGCCCCCGCCGCCGAGGGGGACCTGAGTCCATTTCGGGTCGGAGTCGGCAAGGTCGTAGCTGAATGACGGCTTGTAGAAGCTTGAGGCCTCGGCGCTGTTGAGGTTGTAGCGCGTGAAATTGTTGAGGCCGGCGGCATCCGGATTGACGCGGACGAAGACGTATTTCCCTGCGCCGGAGCCGCCGTCATAGGCGGCGTTGAGGTAGTCCGTGACTGCGGGGGAGGAGGCGATGGCGCCGCCGGTAGCCCGGGCGGGAGTGAGGAAGTTGTCCTCAAGGAGGATCGATCCGCCGTCGAGGGCGCCCGCGTAAAAATCGCCCGCGACGACGGCCGAGCTGGAGGAGATGCGCCCACCGTAGAGGTCGGCGTTGAAGGTCGGCGTGCCGGTTTTTCCGGCGTAGTAGAGGCGAAGGCTGGCGTTGGCGAACTCCTTGCCGACCGGAAGAAAGGGTAGTTGGAATACAAATACGCCCGAGGAGCCGGTGGTTCCGGAATAGCCGCTGGTCACCGGGTTGACGTCGCTCAGCGCGCCGGAGCTGCTCACCTGCCGGTCGGCGGCGAGCCCGTAGATGGTGGATGTCTGTGCCTGAAGCGCGGCGGCGGACAAAAGCCCGCAGAGCAGGCCGAGGGCGGGACGAGAACGCCGGGCGCGGCAGCGCTGCCCGGGTGGGGGGACGAGGTATGTGTTCATTGGGGGGAAGCAGGGCTGACGCGTGCTCACCGGGACGGGAGAGCGGGGGAATACGCGAGGGGAGGAAAGAACGGCTGGGTTTCGCTCGCCCAGCCAGGAGGCGTTTAAGCGCTTTTCGAGCGTGGAGGAATACCCGCGACCAATCCTGGCGGACGAACGAAACGATGGGCGAAAAAAAGGCGCAGACTATGGGAGCTGCGCCTTGTGCTGAGTGAAGAACGGCGTGCGTTCGATCGAGAAGATCAACCGTGACGCGGGCGGGAGCGGCGGGTGACGGCGAGAGTCAATCCGGCGGCGCCGAGAAGGGCGGCGTAGGTGGATGGCTCGGAGATGGCGGACGTGGTGAGGATCACGTTGTTGCCTGCGATGGAAACGAGGCCGCTGATGCCGCTGCCGCCGATGTCGTTAACGGTGAAGGAAACAAAGGTGCCGGTGATGCTGGAGCCCTCGAACAACGTGTAGATTTGTCCGTCGGTGAACCCGCTGCCGGCGCTGAAGCTGAAGTCGGCGGCGTCGATCACGTTGCTGCCGAGGAGAAGGGAGCTGGCGATGATTTTGTCGGAGGAAGTTCCCAGATCAAAAACGAAGGCGGCGGAGTCATTGGCGGCGGCCGCGACATCGAGGGTGCCGGAGAACGTGAGGGTGGCGGCGGAGTTGACGCCGGCGGAGAGCCTGGCGCTGGCGGCGAGGACGGTGGTGCCGCCGATGGTGCCGGAGCCGCCGAGCGTGCCGCCCGCGTTGACAGAAACGGCGGAGCCGGAAGCGAGGCTGCCGTCAACGATGAGCGAACCGCCATTGACGATGGTCGCGCCGGTGTAGGTGTTGGCGCCGGTGAGCGTGAGGGATGTGCCTGCGCCGGCTTTGGTGAGGGCGACCTTGGCGGTGGTTCCGTTTTTGATGATGCCGGCAAAGGTGGAGCTGACGGAGGTGCTTTCGACGGTGAGGGTCGCGGTGCCGGTGCCCGCGGCGTTGTTAGTGACGGAGCCTTTGAAGTCACCGGAGCCACCGGAAAGGCCGGCGACCTTTTGGTTGCGCGTGTTGAGGTCGAGCACGCCGCCGGCCGCGACGCCGCCGTTGATCGTGAGGGTGGTGCCGGTGGCAAGGCGGTCGCCGCCGTTGACGAGCTGCACGACGCCGCCGGTGCCGTTGATGGTGGTGGCGCCGGTGTAGTTGTTGGCCGCACCGATACGAATGAGGCCGTTGTTGACGACGTTGAAGGTGATGCCAGTTCCTGCGACGCCGCTGCTGATCTGGCCGTTGAGGTTATGGATGGCGCCGCCGCGATTCACGTTTACGAGAAGATTGTCGTTAAGCGTGAGGCCCGTGTTCACCGACATGGTGGCATTGGCAAAAATGTTGGCGAAGGTGAGGGTGGCGTTGCCGGAGGCGACGTCGAAGACCAGTCGCTGGGTGCCACTGGCGACGTTGTTCAGCTGATAATGCTGGGCGGCCGAGCCGCCGGTGCTTCCGATGCTGAAGGTGCCGACGGTAAACGAGGCGTCCGCGCCGGTGGCGTCGGCGAGCAGCAGGATCTGGTTCGCGGCGGTGCCGCTGGTCACCATGCGGGCGACCGTGTCGGCGCCGTTGGGTGGCGAGGCCAGCCAGTTGCCGGCGGTGCCCCACCATTGGGTGCCGGCCGCGTTGTTGTAGTCGACGGCGCGGAGCACTTCAGGGGAGGCTAACAAGGTGAGAGCGAGGGCGGCGGGGAGGTGGGAGCGTTTGCAGAGCATAGATCGGGGGCAGGTGAACGGGACGGAAGCGCCGGTTCCCTTGACTAGCAGCCAGCCGCCAAAATTACGACGCGGCAAGCGCCTCGAAACCTTAACAGTTAGGTTGCGTTCAGGCGTGGTGCCGGCACGCTCGTGCAGCCGTCTTCCTTCGCACTCAGTTTAAAAATGCCCTCTGAAAAACACGTTCGCATCAAGGACATCGCCGACGCACTTGGGCTCTCGATGATGAGCGTGTCGGTGGCGTTGCGGGGCATGCCGGGCGTATCGGAAAAGACGCGGAAGGCGGTGAAGGCCTGTGCAAAAAAACTTGGTTATCGGCCGGACCCGGCGATGGCGGCGCTGGCGGATTACCGGAGACGGGTGCGGCCGGTGGCGTCGTTTGCGCAGCTGGCTTTTGTCACGGATTACGCGGTGAAGAAAGATCCGCTTTGGAGATACACGGATGATTTTCTCCTCGGAGCGCAGAAGCGCGGGTTGGAATATGGATACGACGTGGTGCCCTTTTGGCTGCGGGAAGGCGGGATGACGCGGAAGCAGGCGAGCTCGGTCTTGTTCAATCGCGGCATCAAAGGACTCCTGATCGCGCCGCTGCCGGTGGAGGACGGCGCGCTTGATGATTTGACGTGGAAATATTTCGCGGCGGTGGCGATCGGGCCTTCGCTGGCGAGTCCGCAATTGGACCATGCGGTGTTCGACCATCACCACGCCACGCAGACGGTGTTGCGGGAGTTGCGCGAACGCGGCTATCGGCGGATCGGCTTTGTGTTTATCATGCGCCGAAGCACGCGGCTGCACCATGCGCCGCTGGATGCGTATCTGGGCGACCAATACAGGCGCGACGGCGGACCGCTGCTTGCGCCCCATCTGCCCGAACAGCTCACCACGGACGGATTTTGGCGCTGGTTTTCCGAGGAGCGTCCGGACGTGATCGTCACGGATGCGCCGCAGCAGGTTCCGGTGCTCCTGGCGGAACGCGGGTTGAAGGCTCCACGGGACATCGGGCTGGTTTGCGTGTGCAGCCAGTCGAACGAAAGTCCCGATGTTTCAGCGGTCATCCAGGATTTCCACGCAATCGGCGCGGCGGCGGTGGACCGGCTGCATACGAATCTGCTTCGCAACGCCTATGGCGTCCCTGCGCACGCCCACGGGTCACACATCCGGGGGCACTGGCGGGAGGGGCGGACGTTGAGGAAGGGCTAATAAATAACCCCGGGGCATCGGTCGGAATCCTTTAACGCTTATTCCTTTTTCGGGGGCAGCAAGGGATCAATCATCTTGATCACGTTTATGCCATCCGGCTCCGGATCCATGGGACTTGGCTCACAGTCTGAAATTATAATATTAACCCGACGGCCTTGTATAATGGATTGCGAGTTTGAAAATTGAAGTTTCCAGCCTTGATTTTCCATGCTGGCCACCTTGCAGCTGATACGAAGTTTATTTGTGGAATACGGAAATAAATGAATACCTGATGGCTGAATCTCGGCGACGGCGTTCTCAATCTGGGTCACTACTTTTCGTCGGGAGAAGTTCAATACTCGCACGGTCTGCACGGGGAACGCCTCCCAAGAGTCATTTATAACCGAGCACGATACCTTGTTGTCCGCGCCGTTTGCATTCCAAACAAGCAGGCTGAGCGGAGCGCCGTTTAGATCCGCGGTTAAGACCGGCACGCGGGTTGGTTTTGTTTCAGGAGAAACAGGGGCAATCTCGCGGAAAAACTTAACGGGGCCAACGCCGGGCCTTTCGAAAGGAGCAGAGAGGCTGGCATCGGAAGGAGAGACCATTAGGGGCTTGCCGTTATGCTCGTATAAAAGCCCGGTGAGAGGCACGGTATTCCCAATTGCCACCGCACGAAACAGGAGTGGCTTGGGCGCTTCATCCTGGCCCAAGCCGCAGCCCAGGCTCGTCACCAAGCCGATGGCTATAAGTCGGACGAGCCTTAAATATCGCTTTGAGATAACCATCGAAATGAAATGATTTTGAATTTTCGTCCAAAGTTTTGATTGGTGGTCTTTGCGGCGGAAGGCGCCAGGGTGCGCAGATTGGACTCGGCGGGAATGGAGTCATCCACGTAGTCGGGGACTCTTTGCACGACGGCTTCACACCAAGCCCGGCCGAGCACCACTGGAGAGGTGCCTGAGTTAACCGGATCCAGCACATCGCCGTAAGTGCGGATTACGAATGTATCCGAGCGGGCGGTGAGCTGGCTACCCAACGATGTGAGCACATCTGCCTGGGTCAAAAACTGTGGGGCGCCGGCCCCGCTGGTTCCATAGGGGAGCGGCGGGTTGGCCGGAGTGCTGCTGCCAGTGCCAAAGGCGTCGATGCTGGCGACGTTGTAGGATTGGATGATCTTGTATGAAGGCGTGGTGCTTGAGAAAAGAGACAGGGGGCCCGAGTCGGATCGATTGATAATGTCGTTGGTCGCGATTGGCGGGCTAGCCATCAACGCCTGCAGGTTTTGATTATCGATGGCGGCTTGGATCGTTCCTTTTAGCCTGGTGTCTTCGTATTGATATGCGGGGGACGACCCGGAGGCGGGAACCGTTTTCCTGGTGATTGAGGCGTCGCTTGTGTAGAGCCTGCGATTTATAAAATCGGCCAGTGAGATAAAAGGTCCTCGATTTCTAATTTCATCCACGATGTTTTTCGCGAATTGAGCGATTTGGTTTTCGGAGAGCTGCTTGTAACCATTCCATGCCGAGCTGGCATCGTTGGTGGTGGGCTTGGAAAAGCGCGAAAATACGGCTTTGCCCCATGCACTTCCCCCGATGTTGGCGTCCGTGGGATCGTAATTCAGCTGATTATTTCCTCCAAGCACAGCGCGCCACGCCTGTTCTGAGGTCGAGTTGATGTTAAAGCCTCCCGAGACAAGCAAGTGAGCTGCGGCTCGATCGGAATTCTTCAACGGGGAGGATGCGGCAGGTGAAATGCTGGGACTGCCATAACGGATATGGTTGGGGTTTGGCAGAATGTCAGGAATCGGCGTATTCACGCTCTCTCCGCTTTTTCCGGTTCCGGCATTTGGGATGGTGGAAACGAAGTAGCGATCCCATAGAGCGCGGTTAATAAGCCAGCTCGAATCGTAGTAGATTCGAACAATATCACCCGGAGAGTTGCCGTTATTCTGATAAAAACGAGCCAGGCGCTCCGGACGGGTCCCCGTAATTGAGGCTGTATTTAAGCGGGGTGGAAACTGTGAACCCAAGGCGTAATCGTATTGGATGAAGCCGGAGCCATTGCTATTGCCAATTCCAGAGCCGCCGCCGAGCCACCACAGGTTGGCGTGGCGTAACATGCCGATGTTAAGGAGTGGCATGCTGTCGGGCCGGAATTCATACAGTGCAGTGTCGTTTCGGGGAGCCCTTAAATTAATTCCCGAAGCGACATGCAGGTCGTCCGCATCCACCGTTAAATCACACGGCCAGCTCGATTGTGTCGGTTGTCCTGTATAGGTATTGCCCCCGCCCAGCATCATCAACGCCCTCATGTCTCCATACATCCAGCGACTTCGGCTGGCGGGGTCGCCGCCGGCTGGATTTCGTGGATTGGAGAATTGTGCTCTCATGACCATGCGAAATGCCGGGGCCAGCAAAGTCATATCGCTGATCAAGGTGGCCTCCGGCTGCAAGAGCCCGGTGGCCCCGGAAGAGGCCGCGTAACCTGCGGAGCCATTCCCATAAGGCGGAGTTCCGACGAAGGGGGTGCCCACCAGCGTGTATGACTGATACAAGCGCTGGCTTGTCATTCCAGTATATGGCAACGAGCCCCTTGGATAGCTGGTGCCCGTGGTGACGTCGCCCAAGTAAGCTTCCTGCCATCCATTGCCGGCGCCACCCCAATTGCCGTCGGTGGAGCCATAGTTCCACAGGGTGGCGGGCACGGAGACGCTGTTCACGGTTCTGGGCGCATTTGGATTGGTGCTGTTAGGTGAGGCGTTTGCGCCAACGCGATAATATGCGCCGGCACCCAATGCGGTGGGGATGGTTGCGGTGCCGGGATGCAGCACATAATAATTGTCGTTAAAACCTGGGTGCAGGACGTTGGTTTCGTTGTAATCGGCACCATTTGTTCTAAGGGTGAATACCAGACTTTCGCCAGGGCCTATGCCTCCCGGGGGGCTTTCGATTATAAATCGATAGTAGGGGTTGGTGTTGGTCCGGCCAAAATCGATATTTTCAAGAACCGTGTCGGTTGAGCTCCATGTGTAGCTACCGACCGCACCGGAAGAAGCGGGGCGGCCTTGCAGTTGAAATTTGCTCGCGAACGCCTTTCTAAAGCCGACTTCATAACGAATTGGCGAACCGGAGTTGTCGGTTCCCCGCATGGTTGACGTGTAGGGGTTCCACAGAACGACGATTGGGACCATCGCCAGCCTGATACGATTTCCGACTGCGTCGCCTTCCGGCGCGATAAACCGGAACCCGACCGCCATGTAAGTCATCACGGGATTAATGCCCACTGAAACGCCTACCGGGGCCGTCATATGAGCCGGGTTTGTGGCCATCGCGGGAACCTGAGGAAGAATCCCCGCAGAAGTGGACACGGTTTGTGCGAACGAACGCATCTGGCCCCATGTGGGCATCCCCAAGTGATTCCAGTTATAGGGCGGGGAGGTGGTGGCATAGTCCGCCGGCGGGGTGCTGGTATTTGGGTCCGGCGGAACAATAAACTCGGTGTCCGCCGGGCTGGCGGCTCCAGTGGCAAGTAATGCGGAAAGGTCTTTTTTTAAGCCGCCGGCATAGCTGTCCGACAGGACCGAGGCTGAGGAAACCGTGAGATCATGATGGCGATAGCGGATCGCAGTGCGGAGCGCATTGGCATTCGCCGCCGACGTCATCGGAATCTGATCAGGGGCGAGAAGCTTGGGCAGGAGCGGATCCGCGGGATTGTAGCGTGACGCTGCGTTTGCAGGGTCCAGCATGTCTACCGTGTTGCGGGTAACGGTGGCGGAGGGGTGGATGGCATCGACCAGTTCCACCGCCGGGCGTTGTGCGGAAACAAATGCGTTCTGCTTTTGGGCCGCATTTCCGGATGCCGATAGCAGCGGGTTGGTGCCGGCCAGCGGAAGGTTCATACGGGCTTTGGCGCCTTCATCGCCGACCCACCAGGCATAGCGGCCGACGGGAACGGGAGTTGTTCCCATGCCCGGGGCTTCTGCGGTGATTTCGCGCACGGGAGCAACGACGTAATCGGCGATGGAGTTTCCGACCGTATTGGGGCCGACCAATAGGCGTGCGGGTTTGGCGGCGCTGGTCCGATCGGCGACAGTGATCGTGTCGGTCGCCGCATTGACGGAGGCCGAAAGGCCTGCAACGGCCCCATTGGGTGTAAATTGAAACTGTGTCGGAGGCGTGGTGATGTTGCCTGAAGCTCCGACCTGGGTGGCGGGACTGAACGATGTGTTTTCATTTCCGCTGACAAGCCAGTTGAGGAGCTTGGCCTGGCTGCCTTTGGAGTCCGAGGCGGTAACCACTGCCGTGGAGATCGCCGAAGCCGCCATCGTGTAGTCGGCCGCGGCGCCGCTGCCGTAGGCACCGAGCCAGCGGCCGCTGGCGGTGGTGGTGTTGGCCAGGGTGGCGTCCATGTCGGAGCGCGCGTGGCGACCTGGGTTTCGACGCGGGTGAGAGACGCAAGCGAAACCAAAAGCAGGACGAGGAACGCGAGCAGCGTCACGGTGATGAGCAACGCGAAACCTTTTCGGCGGGGGGATTTGATGGAAGCCTGCATGCTCGGAACAATAAGGGGTCTACACCGCAAGAAGGGCGGCGGCACTGACGCGGGGTAATGCATAAACAGTAAGCAGGGCCGGCCAGGAGGAGAGCCGTTTTTTTTGCCGCGACATGTTTTTAATGTTTTTGTTCAAACAAATATTCGTTACTGGTTGCATGAAAATTGATGTGGCCCATCTTCTTCAAAAACTGGTTGTTGCGTGTGTGTTTGTGCCTTGATCGGCACCTGTTCCCGAAACTCAAGCAGGGGCTGCTGAGCGGTTGGATTGCAACGGGGATGGTTGTTCGTCGGGACGGCCTGTGACGGGCTGAAGGTTCACTTTCAGCGGGTGTCTACCCGGGGCGGCTCCAAGCGGTTCCGGGAGGCGGGCGGCTTTTATAAATGTATCTTTTATCCGAATACCGGAAGGCGCGGTGGTGGTCTGGGCCGGGCGGCGGAATCGCTCATTTGAAGGATCTGTTGAAATGGGGAGGCATGGGATGAGTGTCGTGAAACGAACACGGTTTTGCCTAGACACATTCCATCTCTTTCGGATTGTGCGCATCGCCCCCTTCGATCGCTGCGCACCAGGTGTTACTCTTCTGAACGCAGATTCGCATTCTTTTACTCCATGAACATCCCGACTCTTCTCGCTTGTTTTGCATTGCTGGTGCCGGCCGTGCCGTTGGGCGCGGCGCTTCCTTTCATGCATCTTGGTCCGGTGGAGACGCTGGACAACGGGGTGGTCACCCTCGAGGTCGCGCTCAAGGTGGGCCGCATCGTCGCCTATCATCGCAAAGACGAGCCGAACTGGCTGCGGGTGGAAGACCGTGCCCCGCCCGCCGGCTGGAACTGGAATCCATGGGGAGGGGATCGGGTGTGGCCGACGGCGCAGGGCTTGTGCCCCCAGATTTACGGCAACAACGGTTTCGACCCGGTGATTGATGGACAGCCGTGGGAGATGATTGCAAAGACGGAAACCACGTTGGAAATGCGCAGCGGGGTCAGCCGGCAACTCGGCCTTCGGATCACGCGGCGCATCGAGTTGCTGCCGCACTCCAGCACGGTCGAGCACACGTTTCTCCTGGAGCGGGTGGCGCCGAGCGTGTTCCCGGTGCATGCGTGGACGGTGACGGGTCTGCGGGCCGGTGATTATGTTTTGATGGAGTCGGACCCGCGGGTGCCTCATCCGGATTGGAAGCCGTTCAAGCGCTGGCGCGGCCTTTCGAAAGAAGATGCGCCTCCTTCGGCGGTGTTGCTGCCTGGCACGCGCAACCTTCATGTGTCGTGGCCGAAGTCGGCGACGATCAAGCTCGGCACCTTCGGGCGCTGGATTGCCCTGGTGAGCGGCGATTCGGCCCTGCGCCAGACGATCGTTTATGATCCCGCGCTGCTTTATCTGGAAGAAAGCAACCTCCAGGCTTTTCTCGCTCCAGAGACGTCCATCTACGAAATCGAAGTTCTCAGCCCGACGTGGACATTGCGCGAGGGTGAACAGCAACGCTGGCGCGTGCGCTGGCAGCTCATCGATTTCCCGGCCGACGTGAAGACGCCCGGACAGCGCGCCGCATTTCTTCTGGACGGGGTGAAGAAGGAGGCGGACGCCAGTCTCGTTCGTTGATTGGATGGCTCCGGCCGTCCGCCGCCGACCAGCACTGCCGTGAATGCCCGGCACGCGGGGTCAGTTCGCGGCGGCCTTGTTATTCAGGCGGGAATCACCGGGTTTTAGCGAAGCCACACTGCCGTCAAACATCAGGGTGAGCCAGCCGCCATCGTGAACGGGCTTGTCGGGAAGCGCGCCATACCAGCTCGCACTGGCGAGGGTGGCGTCAACCGTTGTCGGGGTGGTTTTATCAATCTCAATGGCCATCCAGCGTTTGGACGGATTAAAAAATGAACCGAGCTGCAGGTGCTTCATGCTGGGCGTGCCCGCCCTTTTACCAAACGGGTAGACCAGCGAGCCGTCGTCGGCCATGACTGTAGTGCCCAGCTCGATACTGGTGGGAAACACACCGGTCGGGCGCTGGCTTGCGAAGGCCGGACTCTCCAGCAACGCGCAGTAGAGCTTTCCGACCCCGTCAATGGTGACCGAGGAGCGTGTGATGTAGCGGCCGAGCTGATCGATGGACTGGATGTTGGCGCGAGGTTCGGTTCCGGTTCCGGAGTAAGTGGCGTATGCACTTTGTCCGGTGCCGAGGGCAAAGGAATCATTGAGACCACCCGCGTCGGTTCCGGACATATACATCCCAGGCATGCGTCCGCGGTTATCGGTGGCGAACAGACCCACGGAGATGCCAAGCTGGCGGAGATTCGAGGTCATGGTCGACTTGGAGGCGGCTACGCGGGCCCTGCCAACCACCGGTATGATGATAGCGGCCAGAATGCCGATGATCGCGACGACGGTGAGCAACTCGACAAGGGTGAACGCGGACTGGCGACGAAATGCGGGGTGGGTGGACATGGGGCGATCGGGGTTGTCTGACTCAGGTAATATCGGCGAACCGGTCCACAGGTTCAAAAGAAACGCCGGTTCCATTGGAAACTGCCGGGACTGGTTTGGGGACTGGCGGGCTTTCGTCCTGCTAATTGCAGAAAGTTGTGGATCGCTGGTGAGCAAGCGAGCCGACATAGCGTTAACAATGAAAGCAGGTGGTCGTTTGCTCCAGCCGGCCTGCGGCAAGAGCCTTTTGCATGCCCCGGGCAGGCGAATGAATCGCCCGCCGTCCTCTTCCCCATGCGTATTTTTTTCCTGCTGATCAGCCTTCTATTCTCCGCTTATGCCGTGGGCGGCGGGGTGGTCGACTTCCTTGTTTTTGGCGACACTGCCTCGGAGCGCGTTCACGCGCTGGAAAGCGATCACGCGGAGAGTCTCCCGGGACTTCTGGGTGAATCCGCCCGTCGATTGCTGCCGCTCGATACCGGCAATGAATGGCGTGGCGGAACGATCGCTTTCACGCTCAAGGTCGACCCGGTGGCCCCCAACTACTTCACGCTGCGCCTGTCGGGTGACGATGCGGCGTCCAGCCGCCTCTTCCTTGTCGTCGAGGGTCTGATGATTGGCTATTTGCACCTCGGTGACATCGACCTGCTGGAACCGGGGGCGACCGAGCCGCAGTCTCCCGGGCGTTTTTTCTACCGCACGACACCGCTGCCGGAATCGCTCACCCGGGGAAAAAAAGAAATCCGCTGCGAGGTCCGCTCCACCGGTCCGATCTGGGCCTATGGCACCACACTCGAGCGCTTTCAGAAGCCAATGACCGAACCGACCCGGGGGCTTTATCGGGTCTACGCCCACACGGAACCGGCGTTTGTTCCTCCCGCCGGGGAAAAACAGGGTAGTGCTCCTGCGGATACGATCCGTTCATCGCCCGGCCCCGAGATTCTTGAGAACGCGCAGGAGCGGGTGAACCGCGAGATCGCCACGCGTCTCAACGATCGTCGCCCGCTCAATCAGATGCAGATGATGTTTCTGGCCGAGGCGTGGCACGTCCAGTGGACCGGCGCCTATCACAACGACACGGTCATCCGTCGCGTCGTCGAGTCGCTCGATGCCTTCGGCCTTGCCTGGCGCAAGAATCCCAAGCTCGTGCAAAACGACCCCGCCACGCCGAACCCCGACTGGTTCGGCGCGGGACCGGTGGGCGCCACGCTCCACTGGCTGGCCAGGCCGCTCGCGGCGCACCTCGATGGCCGTGTCGCCGGGGCCGGCGATTCGATTACGCGACGCAAGCTTCTGGCCCAGCTGTTTGTGGCCAGCCGCGAGTGGAATTCGCGCAGCCGCCGGCTCTATACCAACCAGTCGATGATCAAGGATCTTTACGGGATCTACTACGCCAACCGCGGCCTGCAGGTTGTTGCGCCCGCGCAAGCCTGGTCCGAGGAGAAGGCCCGCCGTTACCTCTACGAAGCCGTCGGGCTCCAGCCGTGGCTCGGCAGCGATCTGCCCGGCGGAGGCTCTGCGAAGACGGTTGGCGAGCACTACCTGCAACTCACCGCCAAGGGGCTCACCAAGGAACTCGGCTACGTCGGCAGCTACGGCGAGGTGGTCGACTGGGTGACGAAGATCTATGAGGCGACCCGGCCTGCGTTCGATGAGGCGGGCGATCCGCGTCTGCGCGATCAGTTGGTCCGGATCACGCTTGCCCGCGCGCCCTTCCGGCATGCCGCGCAGGACGCCGAGGGGTATCGGGCGATGCGCATGGAGACCTTTGTCGGCTGGCGCGACACCAAGTATCCGGGTCTTGTCACCTATGGCCAGAAGCCCGCGCGCGATGCGTCCGCGCTCGATGCCGCCTACGCGACGCGCGATCCGCGCCTCCTCGGTTACGCGCAGCAGATGATCGCCGACCACCAGTTCTTCGCGAGTCTCGCAGGCACGATGGCCGAGAATAACAGCCTCCGCATCACCCACGGGTTGTTATACGCTCCCGAGGCTTATCGCACGATCATCGCGCTTCCTCCCTCGCCCCATCGCATGCCGATGAGTGCCGGCGCGCCGGATTTTGTTTTCACTGACGAGGAGAACGGCGTGATCGCGCTCAAGCACGGCGACGAGATTCTTTACGCCTCGCTCTACTGGCGGGCGCGCCATGCGGTGAATTTCCTCGCGGCGGTGCATCACCTTACGCCGGCGTTCGAGCGCCAGGCGATCGTGCGGGAGGAGATTCGTTACACGCCTTCCGGTCACACCTATCGCCGCCCGGGCGCAGTGGTGTTCGGCTTTGGCAACGGTGGCACGCACCTCAAGTATCCGGGCGGCTCCCTGCCGGTCTCCGCGCACGCCGGCGAAGCGTTGCCCATCGCGGCCATTCCCGAAGGCATTCCCTACAAGATCGGCCAGGAAAGCGTGTTCGCGGGCAAGGGGGATTTCTACGTTCTTCACTATGGCGACTACCTCATCGCAATGAACACCACGGCCGACCGCTCGTTTGATTTCGAGGTGCCTTCCGCGTTCGCCAGCGCCCGTGACCTGGTCCGTCCCGACTCCTCGCCCCCGGGGCCGGGAAAACGCGCAGTCGCCGCCCGCAGCACGATCATTCTCCGCCGCGCCGAATAAACCCCTGCCTCATCGCTTATGAAAAACCGCCTTCTTCTCACTCTTTTTGCCACCACGGCGCTCTTGCATGCGCAGCCCGTGAAATTCCCCATTTTTGAGGCGAACTTCAATGGTCCGGGGAAAGGCATCGAGCTGGTCAATGGCGCCGTGTTGGGCGCGCCCGGCTCTGGCGTATCCGGCAAGTCCGATGACCGCGCCTATGTCGGCACTCCCGCGAGCACGGAGCAGGAGCGCAACGGCCCGGTCGCGGTTGCGCGCAAACCGATCGCGCCGAATGCGCTCTCCGTCTTCACCTGCACGTTTTGGTATTACCTCGATGAAACCGGACCGGTCCTGCAGGTCCCGCTGAGCACCGCCGGTATTTTGTTTTTGATGCACGACAAGGGCTTTGAACTGCGCATCGAAAACCAGCCCGAGGTGCCGCGCGCCTACGTGTTCACGCCCGGGCTCAGCGGCCCGTGTGCCGGCTGGCGCGATCGCAAGCAGTGGATCTTCGCCGCATTCTCCTGGGAGCAAAAAACCAACACCCTGATCGTTTTTCAGGGCACGCCGAAACAGCCGGTTGCCTACATGCGCGACATGACGGGCCCGATGCCGGCCAATGCCAGCATGCCGCGCGAAGATCTCGGTCGCGATCCCGAGACCATCGGCAATACCTCCCGCACTCTCGACCGTCCGCTTGCCGGAAAAATGGATAACGTTCGTTTCTACGACCGGGTGCTGGAGCAGCGGGAACTCGAAATCATCCGCAAGGCCGACCTCGCCAACCAGCCGGTGAAGTAATCTTGAGCCTTGATCATTTACCCAATCACACGCCCGGCACGGGCGTGGCTACATATGCTTCGTAATCCTGTTCTTCCCGGTTTTCGTCCCGACCCGTCGCTCTGCCGGGTTGGTGACGACTACTATCTCGCCACATCCACCTTCGAGTGGTTTCCCGGTGTCGCGCTGCATCACTCGCGCGATCTCGTGAACTGGCGCCCGGTCGGGCACGCGCTCACCTGCCGCTCGCAACTGGACCTGCGCGGCGTGGCCGACTCCGCCGGATCCTGGGCGCCTTCGCTCAGCCATGCGGACGGGAAGTTCTGGCTGATTTACACCAACATTGTCACCACCGGCATGGGCCGGCCCTTCAAGGATCCGCATGTCTATCTCGTCACGGCCGGGCACATCGAGGGCCCGTGGTCCGAACCGGTGCATCTGGATTCGATCGGTTTTGATCCGTCGCTCTTCCACGATGACGACGGAAAGAAATGGCTGTGCAACATGCAGTGGGATTTCCGCCCCGGCCGGAGCCGCTTTGCCGGCATCGTGGTGCAGGAACTCGATCCCCAAACGCTGCAGTTGACCGGTCCCGTGCACGAGGTGCTGCGCAAGACGGAGATTCTGTGCGAAGGTCCGAATGTGTATAAATGGAATGGATACTACTACGTGATGCTGGCCGAGGGCGGAACCGGTTGGAACCACGGCATCGCGATGGCGCGCGCGCGCGCCATCATGGGCCCCTATGAACTGGATCCCGAGGAAGCGGTGCTGACGACGCGACATGCGCCGGATCATCCGTTGCAAAAGGCAGGTCATGGCGAACTCGTGCAGACTCCCGGCGGCGAATGGTGGCTGGCCCACCTGTGCAGCCGCCCCGTGCGCACGGGTGCGGGGGTGAATCCCGGCTCGCCGGACAAATCCGCTTCCGCGGCCGCCCATGCGGGCGATCGCTGCATTCTCGGGCGGGAGACCGCGCTGCAACGGGTCGTCTGGTCCGCCGATGGCTGGCTGCGCCTTGCCCATGGCGGCGTGCTGCCCGCCGTCGAGCTGCCGGCGCCCGCCGGGCTTGCGCCGCACCCGTGGCCGGCCGCGCCTGCGCGCGACACGTTTGCCGGACTCACGACGCTTGGCGCGCGCTGGCAGACGCTGCGCGTGCCGGCTGATCCCTCATGGTTGTCGTTCACGGCGCGCCCCGGCTGGCTGCGCCTTGCGGGACGCGAGTCGCCGCATTCGTTGCACGACCAGAGCCTCGTTGCGCGCCGGCTGGAGTCGGTCCGGGTAACCGCCACGACACGGATGGAGTTTGCGCCCACGCGCTTCACGCAGTTTGCCGGGCTTGTTTGCTGGTATGATACCCGCACGAACTATGCGTTGCGGGTGACGCATGACGAGAAGCTTGGGCGCGTGGTGCGCGTGCAGTTGAGCGACGATTTTGTTTATGCCGAGCCCGAGGATGCAAAGTTGGCGATCGCCGACTGGCCGGCGGCGGTGTGGCTGCGGGCGGAGATCGACCGGGCCGAGTTGCGGTTTTTCGCCTCGCCGGATGGCAAGGCGTGGACGCAGGTCGGTGGTGTCTTTGATGCGGGCAAGTTATCGGATGATTACGGCACGGCGCTGCATTTCACGGGGACGATGATCGGGTTGAGTTGCCACGACGTCGCCGGTCAGCGCGCGCACGCGGATTTTGAGTGGTTCGAGCTGGGGTGAGTGTATGTAGCCACGGCCGTGCCGGCCGTGGGTTTGGGGAGTGCGAAGGGTTTTCGGAGCACGGCCGGCACGGCCGTGGCTACATCAGAAGCGGAGGGGGACGATTTCGCCTTGGCAGGGCCAGTCTTCGGGACGCTGGCAGAGGCCGGCTCGCACGGGATTTTGGCGAACGTAGTCCCATTTTTGAGAATAGGAATCCGCGGTGCGCATGACGTGGTCGAAAAAGCCTTCCTGCCAGAAGGGGCGGGGAACTCCGGCTGCCCCCAATCCTACGCCAAGCTGGCGCTTGAGCTGGCCGACCCAATTGGTCAGCGAGGCGCCAGTGACGGGCAGGCAAACGAAGAGGTGCGCGTGGTCGGGCATAAGCACATAACGTCCGACGGCGATGGCGTGTCCGGCATAGGCACGCTGACAGAAGGTTAGAAATGCGGCATGCAGCGCGGGCGTGGCCAGCACCGGTCGGCGGCCATGCGTGTTGAAGGTGACAAAATAGAACGGACGGACGTTCTGAAAAAGTTCGATGCGCGGTGGGCGGCGAGGGAACCGGGACTCAGCTTCGGGCATGTCCGAGGGTGTAGCCACGGCTGTGCCAGCCGTGGGATTATCGGGAAAGCACGGCCGACACGGCCGTGGCTACATGGAGACGCGGAGACGGAGGAAGCGGCGAGCGGATGTGGAGAGGAGCTGGGTGTCGGGAACCGTGACCAAGCCGGCGACGTTGTCCGCGCCGGTGCTGGTCCAGATGTCGGCCCAGGTGGTGGTGAGGTTGTCCGTCGCCTGGACCGTGTAGAGAAGCGCGGGGTCGGCGATGCGGTTAAACGTGAGTTGAAGGCGGGTTTCGGTCGCGGCGGCCGCGGGGTTAAGGTCGGCGTCGGGCTCGGTCGGATTTCCGCCGAGGGCGTATTCGAGGAGGTTGTTGAGGCCGTCGCCGTCGGGATCGGCGGTCGTGTCGGAGCTGCCGGCCGGTGTGACCGGCACGCCGTCGGCGTCGTAGGAACCGAACTGGTCGAACCTCCATTTTTGGAAGGCGTTTTGAAAGATCCAGAAAGTGCGGTAAACGGGGGTGGCAGACTGCAGGACACCGGGTTTTCCCCATTGCCAGGCGCCGACGATGACGCGCAGCGGAAACTTTGAGCCGGCGGGGATCGTATCCGGAACCAGAATACCGCTGTCGATCTCGTCGTTACGGTAGGGGCCGGAGACCATCCAGTATTGCACGGGATATCCGGCACCGGCGCTGGACGTGGCGGCGAGGGAAAGGACGGGCAGCGCGTCAGGGGTTTGATTGGGGATCGACGTGAAGGTCAGGGTCTGGGTCGAGCCACCGCTGTAGCCGGTCAGGTTGACCGGCACGGAGGTGCTGAGCTGGATGGGGCGGTCGGCTTCGCGGTAGCTGGTGTCGCCGGGGTGCCAGGCGATGACGAAGGGCTCCCACGGCTGGCCGGTCTTGATGATGCTGCCGCGGTCGAACCAGACGCGGAAGGTATCCACACCGGTCTGCTTGAGGGCGCCGCTGCCGTTGACCTTGAGGAGGATCGAGCCGGAGGCGATGCCGACGGGGGCGCCGTGGAAGAGCTTGGGGATGGGCGACTGGTTGAGCGAGGCGGTGCGCAGTTGAAACGTGACGCCATCGGCCTGAAGGGTGGCCGAGTGGCTGATGGTGCCGGCGCTATTCGACTGGGTGGCGAGGTCGGGCAGGGTGGTGGCGTTGCTGAAGGCGGAGATGAGCTGGGGCTTTTTGGCGAAACCCGTGTTCATGACGTCGCAGGCGGCCCGGGCGGTCTCCTGGTCGAGAAACCAGTAGGCACGGAGCGGATCCTTGCCGGCGGCGATCCAGTCGGCATAGGCCACGGGCGTGGCGTTACCGGAACCAAGGCTCGTGACGTCGACGAGGTAGCCGGAGGAAGCCGAAAGGCTGTTGAGGGTGGGGGCGGCTGTCGTGGTCCAGTTGGTTGGGATGCGGTGATAGGCGGCGCGCCGGATGAAGGTCGCGATGGGAGCGGACTGGGTTTCGGAGTATTGATAGTGTCCGGTGCCGGGCTGGACGAATTCGGAGACGAGGCGATCGGTGCCGCCTGAGCGCAGGCCGCGGGCGCTCGGGGCGTCGCCGACCTCCCAGGTGTTGCCCCACTGGCTGATCTCCTGCCATTCGGAGGCGACATGCAGGACGGGCAGTCCGTTGGGCACGGAACCCGCGAAGGTGCCTTTGTAGGGGAGGAGGGCGAACACGCGCGAACCGAGCGTCGTCGAGGTGTGGACGGCGCGGGTCCAGACGAACGGGCTGGCGGCGGAGTGTCCGGCGAGGAGAATCGGTGCGTATTGGAGTTCCGAATACCCGGACTCGACGCCGAGTCGGCGGAGAATCTCGGCGAGCTCGGCGGCGGCCTGCTCGGAGCCGCTGGTGAAGGCGACCCCCGTGGCGGGGTTGATCTCCAGGGGGGTGTAGTTGTGGGGGTCGAGGTCGAGGGCGGTGGTGTGCTGGCCGGAGGTGTAGTTGCCCACGCCGCTGGCGGTCCAGGTCTTGGCGTCGCCGGGTGAGATGAAGACAATGCCGAGGCCGGCGTCGGTGCAGGCCTGGCGGATGGTGGGGTCCTCGAACATCGGTTTTTCGAGCATGTTGTGGAGGCCGACGATCACGCCTTGCAGGCGGGTGGCCCCGGGAGGAACCCAGAGGTAGGCGCGGCGCATCGGATCGGCGGCGCGGCTCGAATAGATGGCGGTGACGGGGTTGGAGTATTGGTAGACCGAGCGCGCGGTGGCGGTGAAGCCGGGGGCGGCGGGCGTGGCGGTGGCGCCGGAAGAGACGGCGCTCTCGCCGATGGCGTTCACGGCGCTTACCGTGTAAGTGTAGGCGGTGCCGTTGACGACGGAGGTGTCGGCGTAGGAATAGACGGGAGCGGTGACGGCGGCGAGAAAGGTGCCGCCGCGATGGACACGATAGGAGGTGGCGGTGGCGGCGCGGGACCAGTTGAGGGCGACCTGGCGGTTGCCGCCGGAGGCGGTGAGCCCGGCGGGCGTGGCGGGTGCGGCGGTGGGTGACGGGTTGGCGTCGTTGCTGAGGATTTGAAAACCGGCGATCTTCAGGCGCTGGGTGGAGTCGCCCATGTTGGTGGCGGCGAGGGTGGCGGTGAGCGTGCCGCTGAGGCCGGTGAAGCGGACATAATTGCCCGGTTGCACGGAGGAGCCGGAGGTGTTTACCGAGTCGGTGGAACGGACGTAGCCGGTGCCGTCGGCGGCGGGATTGCCCGCGCCGCCGCGGAGGGCGAAAGTGGTGCCGTTGGCCGAGACGACGCCGCCACGCGCGGAGCCGCCGTCGTAGACGTAGACCACCAGGTCATAGGACGTGTAGGGAATTCCGGATACGTTCAGGGTGGAGGCGGTGCCGTTGTATTGGTCGAAAACCGAGGAGTAGAGATTGAGATCGTTGGATGCGGGGCCGACGGTGACGGCGTCGGAACCAAGCTTGAGGGTGCCGTTGCCGGTGCCGGCGGTGAAGGTGACGCCCAGGCCGGAGACGGGGTCGCCGAGGTGGTCGACGAGGGTGGCGAGGGTGACGCTTTCGCCGGTGGCGGCGGGGCCGACGAGGTTGTTCCACCACGATTTGCGCACGATGCCGGCGAGGTCGGTCACGGGCAGGCCGTAGGTGTTATAGGCGCGGAGATTGATGCCGATGGCGGCACGCACGGTGGAGACGCCCGAGCCTTCGGCGCCGGGGGAGCTTTCGCCGTTTCCGTTCACGGCGAGCACGACATAGTAGTAGGTCACGCCGGGGGTGGCGGTGGTGTCGGTGTAGGACGTGCCGGTGATGCCGGTGGCGATGGTCACGTAACCGGAGCCGGAAGTGGTGCTGCGTTTGATGGTGTAGGAACCGGCGCCGGAGACGGCATCCCAGGAGAGCGCGACCTGGTCGAAGCCGCTGGTGACAATGACGTTTTCCGGAGCGGCGGGGGGAGGGCCGGCGGGGACGACGAGGTTAAGAACGAGATTGTTGCCGACGACCTGGAGGGTGGAGCCGGGGTAGTTGCCGAGTCCGGAGCCGATCGAGAGGCCGGCGGTTATGAAGCCGGAGCCGTCGAGCGTGAGGCCATTGAAGGCGCCGGAGGCGTCGGCGCTGACGAGCGTGTAGTGGCCGGAGGAGAGTCCGCCGGCGGTGAGGTCGGTGAAATGGACGACCGTGTTGTTGAAGAAAACCTCGTTGGTGGAGGCGCTGGTGAAGGCGACGCGGGAGGCGGAGTTGGCGGCACCCAGACGGATCGCCAGGGTGGCTCCGGTTTCGAAGGCGAAGGCGGACCGGGCGGAGTTGGCGGCGTTGACGGTGAAGGTGCCGATGCCGCTGTTGACGAGCGGATCGCCGGGCGAGAGGACGCCCGAGAGGGAGACGCCGGTGGTGCCGGCATTGGTGTCGGAGAGGATGACCGTGCCATGGCCGCCGAGGGTCGCACCGGACGTGACGAGGTAGCGTCCGGCGTTGGCGCCCGTGCCCTGGGTGTGGGTGCCGTTGACGAGCAGGGTGCCGCCGCTGACGGTGGTGACGCCGGTGTAGAGACTGGAGCCGTTGAGGCGTTGAAGGCCGGGACCGGATTTGGTGACGCTGAAGTTGGTGTTGGGCGAGCCGGTGCCGAACATGTCGCCACCCAAAGAGCCGGAGAATGCATAGGCGTCGGAGGAGAGGGCGGTGGCGCCGAGGGTGAGCGTGCCGGCGGCGGCGGGGTCGTTGGCGCTGTTTTCGGCGCCGGCGAGCGTGGTGGCGTCACCGCCGGAGAGACCGCGGATGCTTTGGCTGCCGAGGCCGCCGGTGTAGCCGCGCACGATCTGGAACCAGACGCCGGGACCGAGGATGATTTCGCTGTTCGGGGGAAGGGTGTTGCTGGCGGCTTCGACACGGAAGCGGCCGGTTTGAAGCGTGACGGGGCCGGAGAAGCCGGACCAGTTGCCGGCACTGAAACGGGCGCCGGCGCTGAGTCCGTTGTAGTTGGCACCATCGAGGTTGATGATGAGTCCCTGCGTGCCGAGGAGGGTGGCGCCGTTGAAGCGGAGGGGAATGTCGTGATTGCCGCCCAAGGTGTCGGCGGTGACGGTGATCGAAGGCGTGCCGGAGGCGGCGGCGAAGGTGATGCTGCCGGAATTGAGCCAGAGGCCGCGGTCAGGATTGGCCGCACTCGTATCCGTAGCGCTGATACTGCCTATGGTGACCGGGGCGGGGAAGGTGAACTGGAGGTTGGCGGAGAAGTCCTGGTTGAAGGTGGCGACGGCACCCACTCCGTCGGCGACGGTGGAGGCTGACCAGTTGGCGGTGTCGTTCCAGGTGGCGGCGCCGCCGAGGACGGTGGTCCCCCAGGTGCCATCGGTCGCGCGCGCGGTGACCGTCAGGGCGAGCAGTGGGCCGACGAAGGAGGTGAAACGCAGGAAGAGGGGGAGGCGCATGACGGATAACGAAGAGGGGAAGAGATACGGCCCGGGGCCGTTATCGTTTGGGGTGAAGGCAGTCTGCGCGCGC
The DNA here is from genome assembly GCA_029266495.1 of Rariglobus sp. Lineage (GTDB taxonomy): Bacteria > Verrucomicrobiota > Verrucomicrobiia > Opitutales > Opitutaceae > Rariglobus. Next base: position 28,204 of record JAQSWS010000080.1, read on the forward strand.
GGGGCACCGGGCAAAAGAGGCGGATTGGTTAACGTGGTAACCGTGGCGGCGGACACACGTTTTCGGGCACAAAAAAGCGGCGCGTTTCCGCGCCGCTTAGGGGGGGAGTGGCTTCGCCGGATCAGATCGCGCGGCGGCGATAGACTGCGAAACCGAGGATGCCGAGGCCGGTGAGGACCGCGTAGGTGGAGGGCTCGGGGATGGCGGCCGCGGTGACATTGAGGTAAATGTCATTACCGACGAGGAATAGCTGCGTGCTCGTGTAGGCGGAGAGGCCGGTGCCGACCGTCAAGCCGGCGGTGATGGCCGTGCCGGTGATTGAAGCCCCCGAATAGCTGGAGCCGAGCGTGAGGCCGCTGTAGCCGGTGCTGGCGTCGCCGTCGAAGAGCAGGTAGTCGCCCGTGGTGAGCAACCCGGAGGAGAGGTCGGTGAAGTTGATGACGTTATTATTGAAGAACACGTCGTTCGTTGCGCTGCCACCGACGAGCGCGAGTTTGTCAGCGGTCACGCCGGCACCGACGTCGAAGGACAGCGTGCCGGTGCCCTCGAAGGCCCAGGCCGAACGGGCGGAACTGGCGGCATTGAGGGTAAAGGTGCCGATGCCACCGTCGCCGGGAGCGAAGTTGCCCGCCATCGATACGCCCGTGAGTGAACCATTGGTATCGGAGAGGGTCAGGGTGCCTGAGCCCGTGAGCGAACCGCCATTGTTGATGACGATGCGCCCGGCGTTGGCACCGCTGCCTTGGGAAACGGTGTTGGTGATGCGGAGGGTGGCGGCCGAGGCGACGGTCGTGGCGCCCGTGGTGGCCAGGCTGAAACCGTCATAAACGACGGTGCCTGCATTGATGGAGACCGAACCGGTTCCGGCGATGGCTCCGGAAAACGTCTGGGTGCCGGTGCCCGATTTGACAATGTTCAGGGCGCCCGTGGCGGTTGCTCCGGTGAAGTCCCTTCCAATGACGCCGGCGTAGGTGCCGCTGCCGTTGGCGGCGCCCACCGTCAGTGTGGCGGCGTTGGTGCCGGTGTAGATGCGGCCGAGGCTGTTGCCCACGAGTGCATCGACGGTGGCGGTTCTGCCGTTCATCGACAGGCCCGCAAGGGTGGCGTTGGTGATCGTCTGGTCGTTGCCGACGGTGAGTGTCTGGTTGGGCAGCTGGCCGTTGGCCTCGAGTTGAACCGCGCCGCGTTCGATTTGGATACCGCCGCTGAAACCGGACCAGTCCACATTGACAAAGCGAGTCTGCTTGCTGGGGGCGGTCGAGGTTGCCGCCGTGCCCGAGCCGCTGATGGCTCCGCCGGTCATGGAGTTGATAATGAGCCCCTGGGTTCCCGCGATCTTAAGCGTGCCGGCAGTGCCTGCGGCGCCAAGAAACGTGAGGAAATTTCCGTTGTTCAAGGTCATCTTCGGAGTGGAGCTGTCGTTAGTGGAGAACGTCAGCGCATAGAGACCCGTGCCATTGGCGCCGCTGACCAGTGTCAGGTCGGTTCCGGAGGCGGTGTTGTTGTTGGTCAGTCCGTAGATGGTTGCATTCCCATTGACCACGACGGGCGCGTTGTTGCCGGCGCCGGTGGCGGATCCGGTGAAGACGGCGATCTGGTCGTTGCCATTCGGCGCGACGCCGCCGGTCCAGTTGGAGCCGGTGAACCAGTCCTGGGCTTGCTTGATGGTGGTGGCGGTCGTGGTGTTTGTCGCGTTGAGCGCGGTTCCTCCCGGCGTGGTGGAAACCTGAAGGGTGGAGCCCGAAACGGAAACGACGTAGTAGCGAGTCGCGGTTGTGCCGAATGGATTCGTGGTCGCGGTTGTGCCGTTAAATTGAATCACATCACCGACGGCCCAGGTGCCGGTGGGAACGACGATATCAGCACTGCCGCCGGTCGAGGTGACCGCGCTGCTGGTAACCACGGCGGGGGTGGCATAGGAAATGTTCGTCGCAGCCGAGACCGGGGAGACGAAGCCTGCGGGGACAAGCGGAAGAATCGCGACAAAGGTCGCGAGCGACAGAAGCCGGCGCGAGGCCGGCACAGGGGGGGTGAATGCGGATTTCATGGAGGAAGAAAACGTAAGTTGAAGGGAACAGTCCGGGGGGTATGCTGGAGGTATGACTTGCGATGGCTGCCGAGGCTATTTTCCCGGTAGTTTCAGTGGAAACTGCGGAGCGCCGGCGCAGCGCGATGGTGTTCTCAGGATGTCGATCGGACGAATGGCCATGGCTGGCGTGTTCCTGAATTCGCTCCCGATTTCGAACCACGCGGACGACACGGCCGCGGCTGCAACTTATTCGAAATGTCTAGTGGCTTTTATGAACGATGCCCGGTTCGCCCGGGCTCGTTTCGATGGCTGCGGCGCGCATGACGCGGAGATCGTAGACCGTTCCGGCGATGTCGCCCTGGCGCGATTGGAAACGGACGGAGAGGGTGGTGCGGCCGCGCGTGAGTCCGGGTGCGAGGCGATGGACCCGTTCAAAAAAATCGCCGGGCTTGTTGGTGAGCAGGCGTTCGGAGGCGACGACGGTATCGCCGGCGAACAGTTCGAAGATACGTTCATGCCAGACACCGCCCCAGTAGGTGACGACCAGCGCCATCGGTTCCACCGGATCGACGCGCAATTCGTAGGAGAACCAGCCGCCATCGCGGGCGAGGCGGCCTTTGCGTCCTCCGAAATCCTCGATCTCGCTGCGGTCGGCGCGGAGCGCATGCTCGACCTCCGGCTGCTGGTATCCGGGTGTGACCAGGTCGAGCGTGGCGGCGTCGAGCCGGCGGCGGGCCTCATGGGCCGTGCGCAATTCTCCTTCGCGGGCAGACCATTCGGCGGCGGTGAGGCGCGTGAAGTAGACGGCGTATTGCTCTTCGTAAATCCGGTAGAGCGGCACGAACGTGAGGTCCGCGGGACGCACTCCATCGTGGCTGGAGAATTCCAGCGGGGCGCGTCCGGTTGGACGGAGCTCCGCGGGTAACACCTGGTTGGCGGGCGCGACGAAGACGGGGGGCAGCGCGTCAGTCTTGCCGCGTGCGGTGAGATGCTCGCTAAAGCGCTGCTTTGCGGGATTGGGCACACCGGGCTCGTCCGGCACGATGGCGGCGAGGAGCACGGGGCCGAACAGCATGGCGGAGATTTTTCCCTCGGACCGCGGCAGCGGCTCGGCGCGGAGCGTCATGGGCAGGCGGAGCTCGAGTTCATCGCCATCGTGCCATTCACGTTCGAGCGTGAAATAGGAGGAGGGCAGGGAGTTCACGGGCACGGGCCGGCCGTTGAGGGTGAGCCCGGGGAGGGCGCACCACGCGGGGTGGCGGAGTTTAAGTGCAAAGGTCGCCGGGCGGTCGCAGGCGAGGCTGATGCGCACGGTGCCGGCTTCGGGGAAACGGGTCCGTTGCGTGACGCGCACGCCCTGTTCCGCCCAGTCGAGCGTGCAGGCGAAATACTGGTTCAGCCAGAGCGTATCCTCCGATTGGTGACAAATCAGCTCGCCGTAGCGGGCGGGGTTTTCGAGACCGGTGCCGACGCAGCACCACCAGGAGTCGAACGGCGTGGAGAACACTTTTACGCCGACGGAGCCGAGGCCGAGGAAGTAGCCGAGTTCGCCGGGGGCGCGGCCGATATTGGCCGCGAGGTGGTTGAGGGTGGCGCGCTCGACGAAGTCCATGTGAGCGGCGTCCGGCTCCCAGGCGAAGAGATGGCCGGTGAGCTTGAGGAGGTTGTAGGTGTTGCAGGTTTCGCAGGTATTGGGCGTGAGTCGCAGCGGGAACTGGGCGGGCGGGAAGAAGTGTTCGCTCTCGCCATGACCGCCGGTCGCATAAGAGCGATGATTGACCACGTGGTTCCAGAAGGACGCGGCGGCGAGACGGCAGGAGCGATCGCCGGTGAGTTCGTATTCACGGGCGAGGCCGACGACCTTGGGGATCTGGGTGTTGCCGTGGAGCCCGTCGAGCCGGTCTTCACCACGGACCATCGGCCCGAGCACGGACTCATGGTGGAAAAAGCGCGAGGCCATCGTGAGATAGCGATCGTCGCCGGTGTCGGCTCGAGCACCCCGGCGAGCCAGTCGGCGACATTGCGGGCGACGATGAGCGCGACCTCGGAGCCGGCGAGGCGGTGGGCGTCGCGCAGGCCGGCAAGGAGTTTGTGCAGCGTGTAGAAGGGAACCCAGACGCCGTTCAGGGAGAAAGGCGTGGCCTCGATGCGGCCTTCGTTCAACGCGACGAAGGCGGCCTTGGAGACGGGAAGGACGTAGCCGTCACCATTGGCGGCCTGGCAGTCGGCGAGCCCCGCGACAAGGTGATCGATCCGCGGGAGAATCCAGGCGTCACCGGTGGCGGCGTGAAGGTGGCCGAGGGCGGAGAGATAGTGGCCGAGCGAGTGACCGCTGATGTCGCGCGACTCCCAGCCGCCATAGCGTTCGGCGATCGCCGGGAGGCCGGCCTGGGCGCGGAAAGGTGCGAGCAGGCGGTCGGGATCGATGGCTTCGAGGTGGCGCGCATGAATGTCCTGCCGCTCCTTGAGCGGGCCATCGAGCAGGCGCACGGCGGAGAGGGGCAGGGGATTCGCGACGCGGGCAACGCGACGGAACCGAGCGGAGTCGATGACGGTGAGCTGGGACATGGGAGGGAGGAATGGGACGGCTGGCGATCGGCTTGGGCGGGCTGGCGTTGACTCGTCCGGGTTCGTCGCCGGCCGCCGGGGAGGGCGGCCGGACTTTATTTATTTCACGATCACGAAGGACTTCTCGACGGGCTCGGCAGTCTGGACCTTAGGATCGGTGGCACGGCCGAATTGCCAGGCGACGATGGTGACGGTGACCGGGTATTTTGTGCGGGGCGGCAACGAGGTGAACTTCACGGTGTCGCCGTCGATCTCGGCGGGACCTTCGCGGACGAAATAACGCACGGGCAGGCCGGAGTCTGATTTTGCCATGAGTCTCAACGCCGGCGTGCCGGCGCGCACGGTGGCGGGCACGACGAAGGTGATCTGCTGCGCCGCACCGTCCTTGTTGCGGCCGGGGATGCGCAGGACGGATTGCTGCATTGCGCGTTTGAATATCTCGTCACTTGGCCAGACGGCGGCGAGCCAGGCTTCGTTGCCGCGACGGTCGCCGAGGAAGGAGGAGCGGTTGAAGGCGAGTTCCCAAGTGTCGGCGGAGACGGGGCGGATCGGACCGGTGATGCGGCGCAGTTCGATGGGTGGACCGCCGGCCGGTGGGGGAACGATGGGCTCGCCGGCCTTTTGCCCAGCCCAGCGTTCGGGACGGCCCTCGGGCACGGTGTCGAGGAAGGCGCCGCTGAGTTTGAAGGTGATGCCGTCGGCCTCGGGTCGGAAAGGAATCACGACCTGGGCGTGCTGGCCCTTTGTCTGCGGGAGGAGTTGTCCCTCTTGCATGTAGCCGAGCAGGGCGGGCTTGCCGCGATGCCTTTGCTGGAACGCCTCGACGGCCTGGGCGAGTTCCCGGTCGAAATACCAGAATGCCTGCGCGGGGTCGCCCTTGTAGTCGGCGACGGGCGCGGCGGCGGCGGACGGTGGCTGCCCTTTGCGATAGCGATCAACGAGCCAGCCCGTCCTGGTGACATCAACGGGGTTGAGCTTGACCGGGCCGAAAGCGGGAGGGTTTTTCGGTAGGCGAAAGGCGGCGGCTTTTTTGAGATAAAGGGCGAGGAACTCCACCTTCTCGTCGGTGGCGTAGAAGTGTCCGTCGGCCGGGCAACCGAGGCCGCTCAGGGGCATGCTGACATGGCTGGTTCTGATCTTGAGGCCGTCACGCATGCGATCGTCCGCCCACTCGTATTCGCCGATGGTGACGAGGCCGGGCACGGAATCGATGTTCATCCCGGCGGCCTGCGGGGCGTTTTTTTCGTCGGGAACGTAGGGCCATTGTCCGCTGAAGGAAATGCAGGCGAGGATGCGTTCCGGTTTCCACGCGGCCATATACCAGGGCAGCGAGGCGGCGGCGGAGTGACCGACGGGGACGATCGGCGCGGTGGCGAGTTCCGCATAACCGGACTGGGCGGCGAGTGCTTGCAGCATTGCGTCGAGGCGATCGCCTGCGCCCTGATCGAAGCGGAAATGTCCATCGAAGCCGGGGGCGACCCATACGGCGGCGAAGCCCAGTTCAGTGAGTGCACGGCGAAAGGCCGGGTGTTCGAGCACGCCCTCTTCCTCCATGTTGTGCTGGCCGAAGACAATGCCCCGCACGACGCGGCAATCCGCCGGTATCCAGAGGAACGCGCGCGGTTTTTCAGTGGGCTTGCCGGACAGTGCGGGGACGGGCGCCGACCATTGCCACTCGGCGGCGGAACCCGGGTTGGCGCCGAAGCAGGCGGCGATGAGAGCCAGCGGGAAAAGACGGGTGAGGTTGATCATGGGGAGGGGTCGCGCGGTGGCGTTCAGGCCATGCGATTGATCATCTCGTGGGTCACGCGCCAGCGCAGAGGCTGGCCGGCAAGAAAACGGCGGAGCTCGTCCACCATGTAACTGCCCATGCGCTGGCATTCGCGTCCGTGCGAGCCGGCGATGTGAGGGGTGACGATGACATTGGGCAGCGTAAACAGCGGGTCGTCGGCGGAAGGGGGCTCGGGATCGGTCACGTCAAGGACGGCGGTGAGATCGGGACGGGCACGCAGCGCGGCGATGACCGTGGGTTGATCAAGGATACGGCCACGCGCGGTGTTGATGAGGGTGGCATCGGGTTTCATGAGCGAAACAAGTTCCCCGCCGACCAGGCCGAGCGTCTCAGGCAGGACCGGGGTATGAACCGAGACGACATCGGCGTTTTGGAAAACCTCCGCGATTGAGGCGAGTCGCACGCCGAGGCGGGCGGCTTCGCTTGGTTTCAGGTAGGGGCAATAGACGAGCACATCGACATCGTAGGCGCGCAGCAGCTCGGCGACCTTGCGCGCGATCATGCCGAAGGAAACCAGGCCGATGGTCGCCCGGAAGGCTCCGGGAATGGGCCGGGTGTGATCGCCCCAACCCTCGCCGCGGCGGGCGAGCGCGGACCGGCGCCAGAATTGTTTCAAAGCGAGGATGCAGACGGACACGGTGTATTCCGCGACGGGCACCGCGTTGGCGGCGTAAGCGCTGGTGATGGGAATGTTTCTGGACCAGAACGCCTCGCTGGTGCAGTAGCGCACGGATCCGGCCGCATAAAAGATCGCGCGCAAGTTGGGCGTCGACGCGAGGAAGTCCGCATCAAAACAAGGCGCCTTCCATCCGGAAAAGATGAACTCGGTTTCGCGCAGCGTATCGAGGTGATTGCGCCAGTTGCCGGGGGTCAGCACCAGGTCGCCGATGTCCACCAGGCCGGCCATGGCCTGCCGGTCATGAGGGCCATAGACGAGGTTCAACGCGTCGGGATCCATCGCGAACACGGCGCGCGGCGGTTGACGCACCGGAAGCGGGGAGGTGGAAACGGAGGGGGAAAGCGAGATCATCGTGGGCGCGGGGGGAGCGCGTCGGGATGAACTCTGTCCGCCATGCGGCCCCCGGTAAAACGGGCCGTTGGTTTCATAGGTAACTAGAGCAGGGCAACCGGTGGCGGTCAGCGGGCGACGCCCGTTTTGGGGAGATTCCACGTGCCGGGGCTGGCGCGGAGGCCGGTGTCGGGAAGCTCGCGTCCGGCGGTCTCGATTTTCGAGCCCTCAAGCGTATCGCTGGTAATGACGGGCGAGGTGGTGATGGTGTTGATCAACGTGATGTTACGGGTGGGGGCGGGGCGGATGGGGGAGGCCATCTCGGCATGGTCGGGCATGCCGAAGCCGAACATGATCGGCAGGGCGATTGCGGGTTTTTCGTGGGCCTGCCGGGTGAGTTTCACGCGATGGTTCTGGCCGGCGATCGTCGCGAGTGCATGGACGGTGGCGCCGGGGGCGGGGCCGTCGCCGGTGAGCTCGAGCTCCACGTCGGAGCCGAGGCCGCCGCGGAGGTAGAGAAGGGGGCCGTGCGCGATGTCGCCGCGGCTGTCGCGCACGACCGTGTGGGAACCGATGAGGTAGCCGCGTTCGCAGCCGAGGGCGTTGCCACCGATGATTTCGGTTTTGACGGTCGCGTCGTCGCGGGCGCCGATTTCGAAACCGGCGCGGGTGTTGATCGCGGTGCAGTTGACCAGGGTGACGCTGCCGGCACCGCCGTAGGTGCGGAAGCCGTCCTCGACGAGGCTCTTCATGTAGCCCGGCGTGATCACGTAGCGGCCATCGCGGTTTTCATAGACGGAGCGGAAGGCGAGGTCGAAGGCAGGACCGGAGGTGTCGCGGAGCATGTCGGAGGTCGAGCGCATGACGCCCTCGGCGTAGCAGTCCTCAAGGCGGATGCCGCCGCCGTTTTGGATATAGAAGCAGTGGCCGAAGGCACGGCTGATCACGCGGGTGCGGCGGACGAGGGTGTTGGCCCCGAGGATCTGGATGCCGCTTTGTTTTTGAATGCCCAGCAGATTGGGGCCGCCCTTGCCGAAGAGATCGCCGTAGCCGTAAGGGTGGGAGCCGTGGACGTGGACGGTGAAGTTTTCGAGCGTGTTACCGGTGCCGGCGACGGAGAGGGTGTTGCCGCCGCTGCCGCGCTGGGCGCCGACCTGACGGATCGTGAGGCCGTTGAAGGTGTTGTTGTCGCCGGCAATGATGAGGCAACGGATGTAGCTTCGACCGGGGAGCCTGGAATAGAGGGCGGTGTCGATTTCGAAGACGACGCCGGTGAAGTCGAACCGGTTTCCGTTGCCGGTGAAGGTGAACATGGGCACGGGCGGACGGCTTTGCTTGCGGTCCACCCCGGCGGCAATGTCGGCGAGCACGGCGGGAGTGAGGTAGTCGGCGAGCGGATACACGCCCGGCGCCATGCGGACAGTCTGGTTGTCGGCAGCGGCGACGCGGGCGAGGTCGGCCAGGGAGGCAACGGTCACGGGGGCGGTGGTTTCCGGGGCCGTGGACGCTGCGAAGAGAGGGAGGCCGAGCAGGAAGGCGGCGATAAGAGGAAGAAGGCGCATGATGGGGATGGACGGGGCGGTTGGATAAACGTGCGGCGGTGTCTCGGCCGGCACACGTTTATTGTTTTAGATGGACGATGCGGGCGGAGAAATCGCCGGGGAAGGAGAGGTGGAGCGAGTGATCTTTGATCTGGGATGCGACTGGATGGGTTTCCGTGAACTCCTCGGCGATGCGCCAGTTGCCCGGGGGCAGGGGAATCGTGACAATCGCGGGCGCGCTGGCAAACCCGTGCACGACCACCAGTGCTTCGCGGAGATTGACCGAGGTGCGCATGAGCGCCTGCCAGCCGTGCGGATGGCGCCAGCTTGCGCCGAGTTCGCGATGGAGGCGGCTGATGCCATGTTTGATCACGGGGGCGACGCGACCGTAGAGGGCCTGCGCGTCGAGGGCGATCTGCCATTGAACGGGCGAGAGCGCGGCGACATCGCCGGACAGGCACATGCGACCGAGGAAGGTGGCGGCGAGGCTGTAGATAAGGCGGCGTTCGGTGTCCGTGGGTTTGAGCACGGCCCAGATCTGGCTCTGGCGCGGGAGCATCAGGCGATGGAGGTTGGCGGCGATGACCGGGATTTCGACGAGTTCGTGCGCGTCGGAGAACGAGGCCATCGCGGTGCGTGCAAGCATCGACGGCTCGAGCCGGTGTCCGCCGGAGGCGCAGTTTTCGATGACGAGGCCGGGCAGGCGCTCGCGCAGCCGGTCCAGAAAACGATACGTGGCGAGCACCTGGCGGCGGAGGCCCTCGCCGAGTCCGTCCGGGTGGTCGGCGCCGAGGCCGAGGGTTTCGTTGTAGTCGATTTTTAAATACTCGAAGCCGCAGCGTTCGAGGCGATCGATGACGTTTTTCTCCAGGTAGGAGAAGGCCCATGGGTCGTTGAGGTCCCAGAAACGACGGTGACGCACGGTGACGGGTAGGCCGTCGCGCTTCAGGAGGTGATCGGTGAGAGAGAAGGCGGTGGAGGTGTCGCCGACGGTTTCCATTTCGAACCAGAGGCCGGGGATGAGACCGCGCTCACGAATGGCGGCGGCGGTGGCTTCGATGCCTTGGGGGAAGAGCTTCGGGCTGGGGATCCAATCGCCATGGCCGCGACCCCAATCGGAGGTCTCGGTTTTATACCAGCCGGCGTCGATCACGAGGGTGCTGGCGGGCGAGCCCTGCAGGCGGTCGGCGAGCGCGGTGACTTTGGAGTGGGACGGATCGCCCCAGGTGGTGCACCATTCATTGAAGATGATCGGCAGCGAGTGCTCGCGGGCCGGATGGGTGTCGGCGGCGCGGTGCTGGAGCGCGGTGAGGCGGTCGCAGGCGGCATCGAGATCGCCGGCGGCGACCGCGAGGTGGGCGGCGGGGGCATCGAGCCGTTCGCCGGGGGCGAGGGTTTTGGTCCAGTGGCCGAATTCGCGGTCGGCGAGACCGCCGGAGAGGCAGGCGTCGTCGTTCTGGCGGGTGACCTCCAGCTGCCAGGAACCGGCCCAGCACAGTTGTGCGGCCCAGGTGACGCCGGCCCCGGTGTCTTCCAAGGCGACAAACGGAAACCAGCGGCGGACGGGCATGGTGCCCACCTGGCCAAAGCGTTCGCTGAAGAGGCCGGCGCCGGACCAGGAACGTTCGAGGTGAAGCTCTTCAAGCGTGCGTGTTTCGAGGCGGCCCTCGGCGCTCCAGGCGGAGCGAAAGCGGTGGATGCGCATCCGGCCCGGTGCGTCGGCGCGGGCAAAAGGCGTGAGGCCGCCGAGAGAAAAACTGGTGAGCAATTCCAAGGTGACAGGCGTGGCGCCGTCGTTGATGAAACTGGATTCGATGACGAAGGCGGCGTCGCCTTCGTGCCAGGAAAGGCGGTGCTCGAGACGATGGCCGGTGGCGCGGTCGAGCAGGCGGGTGAGGACCGAGTGGCGGCCGGCGACAAACCGGTGTTCCTGGCGTTCGATGCGGAAGGCGGCGTTGGCCGGGGCGGAGCGCAGAGTGTGGCCTTGGGCGAAGGCGCCGGGGTAGCTGTCCCCGATGCGTTTCACATGGACGAGCGGGTCGGGAACCGAGGCGGGCGGGGCGGAGGGCTCGGGGCCGGAATCGATGTAGAATTCGCCGGCGAGCGTGGCTCTTCGTTCGACGAGTTCGCCGAGCTTCGCGGTCGGGACGAGTTGAAGGGTGATCGCGCCGGTGGCGGGATCGTGGAGGTAGCGGACGGTCGTGTCGGCGACGGTCCAGGTGGAGAGAACGAGGAGAGGCATTCAGGCGTTTCTGTTTTACGTGGCGACGGGGATTTCCGGGGCGGTTTCGGGTTTCACCTGATGGCGCGCGTCGAGCCGGCGGCGGACCTCCATCATGGCCGCCTCGGTGAGCGGAAAACGCAGGGCGAGGATGAAATAGCCGGCCGTGAAAAAGATGTTGGGCAGCACGGCGAGCCAGAAGAGTTTTTTGAGCACCTGCCCGGGCTGGACGGCGAGGGTGGTATTGAGACCCGACCAGACGACGAGGTAGCCCACGAGCAGTGCGCACAGGGAAATCTCAATCTTCTGCATGAAGCCCATCACGGCGGTGAAAAGGCCTTCGCGCCGCTGTCCGCTCTCCAACTCGTCGACGTCGCAGATGTCGGGCATGATGGCGTTGGCGATGGTGTTGCTCAGGGCCAGCAGTGTCACGAGCATCAGGGACGGAAAGAGCATCCAGTAGGGGTGACTCGGGGAGTAGGCGAAAGGTGTGATGAGGGCGGCGCCCAGGCTGGTGCTCGCGCCCAGAATGAGGCCGCCCTTCTTTCCCAGACAACGACTGACGGGCTTGATCAGCGGGACCATGGCAAAGCCCCACACGGTGCCCACCAGGCCGCCGATGCCGGTGATCTGCGTGGCCATGCTCTTGTCGCCGTTGCACACGTAGTAGATGCCGACGAAGAAGAGGAGACCGCCGGCGGCGCGCTCGCCCATGGTCTGGCAGAGCTTCATCAGCATCAGGCTTAAAAAGGGCCGGTTGCGGATCGTGGCCTTGATCGCCGGAAGAATGCGGATGTGTTCCTTCCCCGGATTGGCATGGGTGAAACGTTCGCGGCAGACCCGTGTCGTCACCAGCGCGGAGGCGATCGCGATCACCCCGACGCCGGCGGCGATCCAGCGGATGCCGTTGATCTCGCCGCCAAAGAAGGGACGCAGCGCGAACCAGTAGACCCAACTGTTGCCGAGGAGCACGACCGAGAGAAAGAGGCTGCCGATGGCGGAGACTTTGGAGCGTTCGTGGTAGTCGTCGGTGAGCTCATAGCCGATCGCATTCCACGACATGGAATAGAGGCCCCACGAACAGTAGAAGAGCGTGCCCACCACGAGCAGGTAGGTGAGTTGGGCCGTTGAGCTCCACGAACGGTCGGCCCACCAGAGGGCGGCGAGCGCGAAGGCGGCGAGAATCGAGCCGAGCACGAGGAACGGCTTGCGACGGCCCCAGCGCGTGTGGGTGTTGTCGGAAAGATGGCCGAGCAGGGGATCGGTGATGCCGTCGATCAATCGGGGCAGCATGATGGCCCAGCTCACCAACGCGGCGTTCAGCGAAAATCCGATGGTGAAAATGGCGGTCGCCTGTCCGTAGGTGCAGATCAGGATGTGATTGGCGATGCCGCCGGCGCCCCAAGCCCAGACTTGACGCGGGGGAGCCGAGTAGGGTTTGGAGGGATGGACACTCATGGGGTCGGGGTGGGCATGAAGGGGAGCGGAGTGGAGCGGGCGGGTCGCGGAAGGAGGTGAAAGGAACCGGAGAGGTCAGGCTGGCTGGCGCGGGCTGGTCCCAAGGATTTCCCAATGGAGTGGATGTCCGGCGATAAAACGTTCGAACTCGTCGACCATCGCATCGCCCATGCGCAGGCATTCGCCGCCGAGGGAGCCGGCGATGTGCGGGGTCAGCACGACATTGGGCAGGTCGTAGAGCAGGGAACGTTTCGCCGGAGGCTCGGGGGAGGTGACGTCGAGCACGGCCTGGAGGTCGGGGCGGGCGGCCAGGACGGCAATCATTTCCTCCTCGTTCACCAGTTCACCGCGGGCGGTGTTGATAAACGTGGACATGGGCCGCATGCGTTTGAACAAGGCGCCGTCGATGGATTCGTAGCTTTCCGGCAGCAGAGGCGCATGGAGGGAGACGACGTCGCATTCGGAAAAAAGTCCGGCAAGCGACACCGGTTGCACGCCTTCCCGAGCGGCCTCTTCCGCAGTCAGCGCCGGGTCGTGAACGAGCACCTGCAGATCGTAGGGTCGCAGACGCTCGCGAACGATGCGGGCCACGGTGCCGTAGGAGACGAGCCCGACCTTGGCGCGATAGGCGCCGGTGACGGGGCGTTCGATGGGAAACGTGCGATGCTCCCGGACCAGGCGCGCATAGTGCCAGAAATGTTTCAGGCCGAAGAGCACCGCGGAGACGGTGTATTCGGCCACGGGAATGGCGTTGATGGCCCGGGCCGACATGACGCGGACGCCGCGCCGCCACAAGGCGGGCGTGGTGAAATAGTCGACTGAACCGGAGGCGCAGAAAACCGCGCGCAGCCTGGGGGCTTTTTCGAGGAACGCCTCGTCCATCACCGGCGCGCCCCAGCTGGAAAATAAAAACTCGGTGTCGCGGAGCGAGCGGGTGTGGCGTTTCCACATCGACCCGGGAATCACCGTGTCCGCCAGGGCGGCGTGGCACCGGATGCGTGCGACCGCCTCGGCGCTGAAGATTTCGGGGAAGGCCTGGGGGGAAAGGGCAAAGACGGCTTTGGGGATGGCGTTGCGTCGGGTCACGATGCGGAGGGGTTGCGGGCACTTTGCGCGCGGAGCGGGCCACTCGGAACGTGTTTACTACTTCCACTGGTAACTGAATTGGGTAAGCCTGCCCCCCGATATGGACAACCCCTCTCCAAATCCCCGGCCCTCTTTGCGCGATATCGCCCTGGCGCTCGGCATTTCCCACGTGGCGGTTTCGCTCGCATTGCGGGATTCACCGCGGGTGTCCGTTGCACGCCGGGCCGAGGTGAAGGCGATGGCCGACAAGCTGGGTTACCGACCCGATCCGATGCTGGCGTCGCTGGTTGCCTACCGGCAAAGCAAACGTCCGGCGGAGATCCGTTCGTGCCTGGGTTGGATCAACCAATGGGAGCAGCCGGAGGCGTTGCGCAGCTACAAGGAGTTCGATCATTACTGGCTCGGGGCGAGCGAAGCGGCGGAAAAACTGGGATACCGCCTGGAGGAGTTTCGCTGGCCCAAGGGGAAGTCCGGCAAGCGCCTGCAAACGATCCTGCAGACGCGGGGCGTGCGGGGGTTGTTGATCCCGCCTCATCGCGACGGAATGGAGCTGGCTGATTTTGACTGGAATCAGTTTTCGCTGGTGCGTTTTGGCGCGTCGGTGGCGTTGCGGGCGCACACGGTCACGAGCGACCAGGCGCACTGCTCGCGCCTGGCTTACGAAAAAGCGCATGAACTGGGCTACCGGCGGATCGGCTATGTGAGCGACGAACGTTTTGAGAAAAACACCCGCGGGCATTTTCGTGAAGGCTATCTGAACGCGCAGGAGGAACTGGCCCCGCGCCGCCAGCACCTCGACACCTTGATGTTCGGCGCCAACCCGCGTGCGCAGCAGGCGGAATTGCTGACGTGGTTGCAGCGCCAGAAGCCGGACGCGCTGATCACCACGACGCCGCCGCTGCGCTCGCTGGTGATTGGCCTGGGACTGCGGATACCCGAGGACATCGCGGTGGCGACCACGAGCGTGCTGGACGGTAATTTCGATACGGGATCGGACCAGAATTCCCATGAAATCGGACGTGTCGCGGTCAGCACGCTGGCCAGCCTCATCCTGGAAAACCAGCGAGGCCTTCCTGTTTACCAGCGCAGGATTTTGGTCGAGGGACGCTGGGTGGACGGGGCCAGTATGCCCGGGCGCAGGGTGGCCGGCGTTTAGGCCGGATGATTGTGCCGGGCTTTTGGCCGGTCTCCGGCAGCACGCGCTTCGTGCGACAAAATCCCATGGGACCGTAGGGTCTCCTCTGATGGTTAAACGCGGTTGGTCGGGTATATCATGCTTTTTCCGACATCGGGAGATGCACGCATGAAACTCTATCACAATCGATCGGACGCGGGCCGTGCGCTGGCCCGTGCGCTGGAAGGCCATGCGATCGTCAGCGGCACCCCCGTGCTTGCGCTGGCACGCGGCGGTGTGCCGGTGGGACTGGAGGTGGCGCGTGCCCTACAACTCCCGCTGGACGTTTTCATTGTGCGGAAGCTCGGTCTGCCCTGGCAGCCGGAGGTGGCGATGGGTGCAATCGCCTCGGGCGGGGTGCAGGTGCTGAATGAGGATATGGTGGCGGGCTGGCGCATCACTCCGGAAGAAATCGCCGAGGTCGCGGCACGAGAGGGTGCGGAGTTACACCGGCGTGAGGTCAGCTACCGTCGCGGCCGCGCGCCGGCCGATGTTTTCGGCCACGAGGTTCTCCTGGTTGACGACGGTGTGGCGACGGGTGCTTCGCTGCGAGCCGCGGTTGTCGCGGTCAAGCGGCTCGGCGCGACCCGGGTGGTGGTGGCCGTGCCGGTGGGCGCCCGGGACAGTTGCGCGGAACTGGCCCACGAGGTGGGGGAACTGGTGTGCCCGTTGCAACCGGACGATTTCACGGCCGTTGGCCAGTGGTATGAGGATTTTTCGGTGACGACCGATGCGGATGTGCGACGTTGCCTCGACGAGGCGGCCGCGCTGCCGGTGGCCGTCTCGACTGCGGAACGCCATGATTTTTTGTCGGAATAGACCGCTGGGCGCTGGATCCGCGCATTACCGGTTGTCGCGCCGAAGGTGCGTTGACAGGAATGGATGAATGAAGCCCGCCGATCTCAAAAACCTGACTGATCCCTCGAACCTGAGCCTGCCCCTGCAGGCGTTGTGGCACGACGCACGCGGGGAATGGGAGCGAGCGCATGAGGCCTGCCAGCAGGCCAGGAGCCGGGAGGGAGATTGGGTGCATGCCTATTTGCATCGCAAGGAGGGAGACCTAGGGAATGCGGGTTACTGGTATGCGCGCGCCGGGCGACCGATGCCGGATCCGGCGGTGTTATTCGAGGCCGAGTGGGCGGATATCGTTCAGGGCTTGGCCTGATCGACGGGCTTGAGGCACAAAAAAACCGCAAAATCGGTGAGGATAATTGCGGGATTAAAATTGGCTGCCCGACTAGGGATCGAACCTAGACTAAGCGAGTCAGAGTCGCTTGTGCTACCATTACACCATCGAGCAGTGAAAATCGTGTATGTTGCGCTCACTGAAAGTGGAGCCGGCGATGGGATTCGAACCCGCAACCGCCTGTTTACAAAACAGGTGCTCTACCGTTGAGCTACGCCGGCAAATTAAAGCCGACACGATAAGATGTGAGAAAAAGAACGATGCCAACCAACTAAAACCGCCCGCGGCACCGGCCTTGGGCGGGAAATTTGGTGGTTCCCCCGGGACTCGAACCCGGAACCAATTGATTAAGAGTCAACTGCTCTACCATTGAGCTAGGAAACCA